>JALSMB010000001.1 GCA_026988025.1 Candidatus Altimarinota bacterium
TGAAATGAAAAATTACCTAATACTAGAAAATCAACTTATTTAATGAAATCTGAATATTGAGAATATTCTTGATTAAAGGTTGAAAAAGTATTTAATGATAGAAATAATGGTTTTATGTCTTCTGGTGATTTTATAGATGCTACTATAACATTAACTAATGTTTCATGAAAAAAATTAAAAAATATTGTTTATGCAGAAAAAGTACCTAAAGTTTTTAAATTAAACGAATCATCAATTAAAGTTATTTGAAATAATGATTTCAATATTATTGATGGAGAATTATGATATCATTATTTGATTAATTGATTAGAGTTAGATGATTGAGATCAAATTATTATAACTTATGAAGCAAATGTTAGACCTATTCAATATTGATTTATTGATGTTTGATTATTTGAACAGTGAGAAGTATGAGATGATTCTTTTTGAGATATTATTTTAAAAAAAGATAATCAAAATTGTAGTAATCCTGTTGAACTATATAGATCTTTATGAAATGATAATCCTAGAAAAAATACTAGATTATACCAAAAATGATCAAAAGTACCTGCTTGTAATGAAGATAAAGTTAAATTACCATCAGAATTAGAACAAAATACTATTGATGAAAATGAAAATTGAATACCTGATTATATAGATGACCTTTCAGACGTTAATAATTTATCTAATATACAAAATTATGCTAAAGATAAATTAGCAGAAATGTGATCTGATAAAGATAATGACTGAATACCAGATGATGAAGATTTTCTTGAGTGATGAATATTAGATTCACTTTTCACATGAACATCTGAAGTTGATTCATCTTGAGTAGATGGTAGTGTTACTATTTGATTATGAGAAGATTTACAAAAAGTAGATTCAAAATTAGATAATGTTCAAGAAATATTAAATTGATTAAATTGTTGAAATGCATCTTGTTTTGCTTCACCTTTAAATTGGGCTCCATTAGCTCCTTGAGGAGATCCTGTTTTTATGTGACAAACAATATGAGATTGATTAAATATTGATGAAGGATTACCTATTATATCTGCGTTAACAGGTATGTTTTATTGACCAATTTGGGGACCATCAATTTGGCCAATTTCACCATTAGGTTACGATACTATGGATTTATGAGCTGGTTGACGGTTAGGTGTTAATTCTGCTACAAATTTTTTTAGATTATTTGTTACTCCTACTTTAACTTGATGAGTTGGTACTGCAATTTGTTTTTGATGACCTGCAATTGTAAGTTGAAATATAATGCCTCAATGATTAGCTCCTTTATTTCCAGGATGAAATTGTATAGTTGTAGCTAAAAAAATGAATTCTTGTAATTGAGATTGAAGTGATTGAGATCCTTCATCTATATGAAATCCTGTTTATTCTTGAAATTGAAGTTTTTGAATTATTAATTGAAACTGTGGTACATCTCAAACATCTAATGAAAAAGTAAATGAAGATAATTCTATTTTACAAAAATTAGTTACACTAGATTGATGAAAAGCTGTTAAAGATATATTTTGATATCTACCTTGAAATTTTTCTGAGGAACCTATTACTTCATTATTTAATGATTGAGAGTCAGATATATCTATAACTTTAGATTTATCTTGAGATAGCAGTTGAGACTTTTGAGATATTATAAAAATTCAACAACCAAGAATATCTTCATTTCCTAGTTGGTTAATGGATTGGGTAACAAGACAAATTGAAGAGATTACTAATAAGCTTACAGATTTTCCAACTGTATTTATTATATTACCTGATTTTAGTTGAGTATTTGATAAAAATTGGTGAGAAAATAGTTGAAATAGTGATAAATATAATAAAAATGCAGTTACTTTAGATAATAAAATTTCTTCTTGAACTTGAAATCTTTCTAAATGATTAACTAATTGAGTATGAAAAATAAATTCATGAATTAAGGAAGCATATGAATTTATATGATGAATTCCTTTAGTTTATATTGAACAGGAAACTGTTAATATAACTTTACCATGGATATCACAAGCAGAAATAGATAAAACTATAGCATTACGGGAAAATACTTTAGATCAATGGCAAAATGAAATTGATAGAGCAAAAAATGAATGGAGTATGTGAGCAAGCTGTAAATGAACGGCTGAGGAAATAAAAAAATGTAAAAAAGAAAATGCGGCTTGAAATCACATAAATGCTGATGTAAGTTTATGACTTGAATGATTATTATCATGACTTAGAAAAAACTTAGAAATTATAAAAAGTTATAAAGAAATACCAGAAAAAATTAATAAACTAATTAATGTTAAAGAAGATTATTTAAATCAAATTTTATGTAATGTTCAAAGTATTTCTAATATTCTTGGTTGACGGATTTGAAAAAATTGAGATAGGTTTAAAGCATGGGTAGAATTGTATATTTTAATTAAAGCTATATTAAAATCTTGGCAATGATTAATAGATGTCTTTATTGATTATAATGCTGAGTGTCAAGAATGTAAAAATGAAAGACAAGATGCTTTAGATTTTGAATTTAATTTAATAAGTTTTATTATTCCTAAAATACCAATTATTCAATTTCCAAAATGGCCTGATATTATTATAGATTTACATAATATTAGAGCTTGATTAAGGATTGCTTTACCAGAGTTTGCGATAAATACTAAGCCTATAATATTACCAACTTTACCTCAATTAAAATTACCTTCTGTTCCTAATGCTAATATTGTTGTAAATTTAAATTTAGATTTTGCTATTCCTGTATTACCAGAAATAGAGATTCCAGAATTACCACCATTACCAAACTTACCTACTATTGAGTTACCTGATTTGCCACCACCACCTAAATTACCTAAGATGTTGGCCTCTATAGATGTAGTTTTAGATATAATTAAGCTTATAACTAAGGCAATGTGTATACTTAAATCTTTACCAATTGCACCTGAATGGAGAGCTTGAGATCAAATTGCATTTTTGACTGAAAGAAGTGGTTATTTATGAACAGATTTCTTTGAAATAAGTATGCCAGAATTTTCATTTCCTTTTATTGACGCAATTACTGTTACTACATATGTTAATTTGGAATTTGAAACTGATTTTATTGTTGAATTAGCTAGACAAATAGCTATGCCAATTAATAATTTTTCAAATGACTTTACAAATATTTTTGATATAGCACTACCAGATTTAGATTTAAGTAGAATTTTACCTACTGATCTTAATGTAGATGTAGATATTAGTTTATGATCAGATGATATTAAAAAAATTGGTAGTTGAGATTTTAGCCCAATAAATGATCAAATAAAAGAACAATCTGAATGAATTTGAAATTCTATTAAAACTTTTTGAGAAGAGAGTAAAAGTAGTTACGATGAAACTAAAAACTTATTAAATGATGGTATTGATAATACAGTTGATAAAATTAGTAATGATATTAATAATATAAATACTGATGTTAATGATATAAATAATATTGATACTAATATTAAAAATATAAATACTGATATAGAGAATGTTCAAGATGTAAACAATTTTTGATTTAATTTAGATAATTTAAGTAAAAAAGATTTACAATTAATTCTTGCTAAAAAATTATGAACTAATTTTAAATATTTATCTAAAGTAATTTCTGAAGGAAAGGATGATACAGTTTCTAACTTGGAATTTAAGAAATTGATAAATAAGGCATTATCTTCTGAGTCTGTTACGAATAATCCTAAAATGACTGAGATATTAGCAATTTGGGATACTGTAAATAAGATGACTTATTCTAAAGAAAATACTTTAATTAAAGAATTAAAAGCTAATAATACTGCTAAATTTGATACATTAAATGATATTATAAATACTGAAATAGTAAAAAATAGAGAGCTTAAAAGACAATTAATAAATGTTTGATTAGATCCTATAATTACAAAAGTATGATTTAATGATACTAATAAAATAGACTTATATAATAGTAAACTAAGTATTTATAATGAAAAATTTATTGATTCAGCTAAAAAATTAATTAATTATGATGACTCACAAAATAAAGAATTAAAAGTAATGTGAGATGATTTAATTTCAAGAATTAAAACTCCTTTGCAAAAATATTCAGATGGTTTAAGCGAAATTAGTAATAAAAAAATATTAGCTTCAAATATTAAATCTACTAATAATAAGTTACTTGTATGAATAGATTCAGTTAATTCTGATACAGTGTCTGCTAATTCATGTCAATGACAACAAAATTCTGATTATAAACGTACTTATAAATGAATTTATGTAGTTGAATGAGATAATTCATATAGATTATTTGATTATCTTGATGAACTAAGGTGAGATGAAGTTATGAAAATAATTGATATTGATTGAGATTCAGATGAAGATATTTTATATTTTGTTGCATGAAAATTATATTTAAAAGAAAATTTAGAAAAAAAAGATATAAAAATTTATGTAAATGAACCACCTCTTACTTTATGAATTGATGATAATAAATTCTATAATTGAGATATATTTTATGAAGCAATTAATAATGCTAGTGAAATATGAAGTGATAATTGAAATATAAATATTTGATTTACAGCTCCAACTAATAAAAATTTAAATAAATTTAGATTAAGTTTTTATGATAGAGTTGATAAATATTTAAATGAAGATAATAATAGTTATAGACCAAAATATATTAAAAAAGATATAGTTGACGCTATATCAGATATAAATAATATAACAAAAATAAAAGAAGAGTGAATCTATAAAAAAAGTAAAAACCTAGTTTATATAAAAAATATTTGAAATTTATCTTGAGTTGAATTAAAAACTAAAAAGATAGTTGATATAAGTACTCAATTAGAATTAGGAACTGTTGTGAATATATCTAAATGAACAAAAATATATGCATGAGAAAATAACTTTTCAATTACATATATAAATGATGAAATAGATAAAAAAATAGAGGAGACAGTAAAAGTATCTAGTTATACAAATATTGAATTTAATAGTAATATAAAAATTATTTGAATTAGCTGAAATGCTTTTATTAAATGATTTGATGATATTATTTATAAATGAATTAATATAAGAAAACTATTAAATAAACCATTATTTGTATGAACTAAAATTACATATGTTTGAAATAAATATAATACTTTAGATACATCATATATTGATTTAAGATATTATGATGGTTCTGAATTATGAGTTAATTTTAATAAAACATCAAGTTGGGAATTGTATAATTTAGGGCTTTATAATAAAAATTACTCTATAAGAGTTGCTAGAGATAATGATTATTATTATGCTAAATTAAATGCTTTTAATAATAACATTGATTCTACATTAACAAGACAAATTTTGCTTGCTCCTCAAAATGAGGCAGATATGAATGCTCCAGAATTAACATTACCAAATATAAGAATACCAGTTTATCAAAAGAAATTAATAGATTTAACAA
>JALSMB010000002.1 GCA_026988025.1 Candidatus Altimarinota bacterium
CATTACAAAATGAAATATTTTTTACAAATCAACGAACACTTTTTGTGTTAGATAATTGACATATAATAGCTAAGTGCACTATAATGTTCGTTGAATAAATAGTTAGTAGAGCATTAAAATATAAATTCGTATTAAGGCTATTTAATTCAAGTTTAGTTAAAATTAATAAAATAATTAAGGAAGTTTATATTGAGGGAATCATTAAAAAATTTAATTGATAAAACAATAATTTATAAATATTCACTTCCAAATAGTACAAACAAAATAGAATCCATAAATTTAAGCACTCATGAAGATGATTGTTATTCTTATAGTAATGATGATGATTTAGTTGAACTTATTTATAATTCAATAATTGAATACTCTTTTAATGAATTTGATTTAACTAAAAAAGATTACTTATCAATTGCTTTGCAAACTCAAATTAGATACAAGGAATCAGATAGTGAATCTACAAAACTAAGTTATGGCTTTTATGGTGAAGTTTTATTGTATTCTATGCTATATCAAACTTATAAATCAAAGCCACTTATTTCAAGAGGATACTTTTTTAGTCCATTAGAAAAATCAGAAGCAAAAGGTTACGATTCATTTCATTTAATAGAAAATGAAAAAAATCTTGAGTTGTGGCTTGGAGAAGTTAAGTTTAGACAATTGTTTTGTTGCTCTAAAACAAGTTCTGTAAAAAGTGCGATTGAAGGACTAGAAAAAGCTCTATCAGATGAATATTTAAAAGCTAATATACTTGCACTATATAACTTTAGAAATAATTTTGATATAAAAGATACAAAAATAGAAAAAATATTAAATAATTGGAATGGTAATCCTATACAAATTATAGAAGAAATTAAAAAATATGATATGACTTTAATTTATCCTATTTTAATAATATATCAAGCTAATGATTCAAATTATGATGAACAGATTAAAAAAGCAATAAAAAAAATAAATGATAATTTTAAAAAACAGTCCTATAGTTTATCAATTGATTATAAGTTGTTTTTTATATTTTTACCAATTAATGAAGTGAAAACAATCAAACAGGAGGTTATTAAATGGATAGAATCCAAGAAGCCTCTATTGTCATAAAGTCTTTAAATCAGTATTTTAATAATGAATTAAAAAATTATGAATTAATTACAATTATATGCAATTATTTTGATAAAATTAAAGATGCTGAATTATCCCCATCTGATTTAAAGTTTCTAAAATATATTTCAAATATAGCTGGAATACCACACTATTATGATTTACTTTTTGATAAATTTAATCATAGTGAAGAATTTAACAATTATGATTTGAATACTTTATCATCAATGATTTATGAAAGCACACTTCATGTTGATAAAGATATAAAAATACACAAATACCAAAAAGAAGTTTTAAATCTTTTTTATACTGAAAAACAAAATAGATTTTTTTTATCTGCTAGTACTTCTTTTGGTAAAACATTTCTTATTTATGAAATAATTAAAAAAATGCAATATAAAAATATTGTTCTTATTTTTCCAACTATTGCTCTTTTAACTGAGAATTATGAAAAATTATTAAAAAATAATCTATATGATAATATTAAAAGTAAATATACAATTCATACTCTTAGTGATATAAAAGAGATTGGAGAAAATAATATTTTTATATATACTCCAGAAAGATATTTGTCATTTATAGATAATACAAGTATTGAATTAGATATTGATTTTGTATTTGTTGATGAAATATATAAAATTGATAATGAATATATTATAGATAATATAAATAAAGAAAATGAAAGAGATACGGCTTACAGGATAGCTTTATATAATATTTTACGAAAAAGTAAGGATATTTTGCTAGTTGGGCCATATATTAATTTTCCAAATAAAAATGAAACAAATAAAAATCAATCGTTTAATATTTTTTTAGAGAAAAACAATTTTGAACTTATAGACTATAATAGTTTTGAAATTGTAAACAAAAGCTACACAATAATTAATAAAGGTGGAAAATATAAAATAGATCCTAATTTAACAATAGATTTAACAGGTTTTAGTGATAAAACCGTAGGAGAAAGATTAAGTAAGATAGTTAAAGATATAAGACAAATTAATGAAAATATTATTATATATACAAAAGGACCTTCTACCGCTGAAAATAAAGCAAAAGAAATTATACAAAATACTATATCTCAAATACAAATTAGTGATAGATTAAATTTGTTAATTACTCATTTAGAAAATAGGTTTCAATTTACAGATTGGAGTATTATTCAAGGACTAAAAAATAAAATTGGTATTCATCATGGACTAGTTCCAAAATATATTCAGAAAGAAATTATATCATTATTTAATAATGGGGATATTGATGTATTGATTTCTACTACAACGATAACAGAAGGGGTAAATACCTCTGCTAAAAATCTTTTAGTTTTAAGTACTAACAAAGGCAATAAACCTTTAAAAACTTTTGATGCTAAAAATATTGCTGGACGAGCAGGTAGATTTTTGTATCATTATAGTGGTAGAGTTTTAATAATCAATAAAGAGTTTAAAGACATAATAGATGGTTCAGATGATGAAATTAAACACAAAAATTATGATGAAAGTTCAATTAAAGATGAAATTGATTATTTTATAACAGATGATGAGTTTTTAACTAATAATGATAAGTTAAAGAAAGAAGAAGTTATAAAACAATATAGAGAAAGAAATATACCAGATGTAATTATGAATATGTATAAGGTAATTTCTTATAGTGATAAAATCGATGTGCATGACAATTTAAAAACATTATCTATCGATTATCCTGCTAATTACAAAGCTATTCAAGAGTTTATAAGAAAAATTGCTTATAACTTAACTCTTGATTATAATGGATTTAATAATTTTTTATGGGTTATTAGACCAATTATTAAAAATGAACAACTACAAAGACTATCAAGACCAAATGAAGATGGTACACCATCAATTTTAACTCATCTTTTATACTTTTATTTGAAAGATGGTTTTATTGGTTCAGTAAAATTTAAAATAAAAAAACAAAATAAAAAAACTGATGAAGCTATTAGAGAATCATCAAGATTTGTTTTTAACACATTAAAATATCAATTAGTAAAATATTTAGGTGTATTTAATTTGATGTATAAATTTATAGAATCTCAAAGATTAAATAAAGATATTGATGATATTACTGGTATAGACAAATTACTTATAAAATTAGAATATAATTCAACCTCAGAAAAAGGAAAATTAGCAAGTGATTATGGAGTACCAAATAAAATAATAGAATATTACGATAATAAAGAAGATAGAGAGATAAAAGCAAGTTTTGATGATTATGAGATGAAAAAATTTGAACAAATTGAAAATATTATAAATGGATGAATTTTAAGCCATGATACAAGGAAAAATTATTAATAAATATAATGTAGTAGAGTTATTCGCAGGTGCTGGAGGATTAGCACTAGGTTTAGAACAAGCAGGATTTGTAACAAAAGCAGTTTTAGAAATTGATAAGTGGGCTTGTGAAACCTTAAAAAAGAATAGACCCAATTGGAATATTATAAAAGGCGATATTACTAAAATATCTCAAATTGGAATTAAGAAATATTTAAAAGGTAATGAAGAGATAGATTTACTCTCGGGTGGCTATCCCTGTCAATCATTTAGCTATGCTGGAAACAGGCTAGGTATTGATGACACTAGAGGAACTTTGTTTTATGATTTTGCATTGATTTTGGATGAGTTAAAACCAAAAATTTTTTTTGCTGAAAATGTAAAAGGTTTAGTTACTCATGATAAAGGTAAAACATTTCAAACTATGATAAAGGTATTTGAAGATGTTGGGTATGATGTAACCTATAAAGTTTTAAATGCACTTAATTATAGTGTAGCTCAAAAAAGGCAAAGAGTTGTTATTATTGGAATAAGAAAAGATATTAAAGAAAAAATAGGAGAAGAGTTTAAATTTCCAAAACCACATACTAAAAAACTAACTTTAAAAGATGTCTTAAAAAATGTATCAAAGTCTGAATGTGCAACATACAATGAGGCTAAAAAAGCAGTATTAAAACATGTTAAGCCTGGTGGATGTTGGAGAGATTTACCTGATGATATTGCAAGAGAGTATATGAAAACTACTTATTTTATGGGTGGTGGAAGAACAGGGATAGCAAGACGATTATCTTGGGATGAACCAGGACTTACAGTTTTGTGTTCTCCAGCTCAAAAACAAACAGAAAGATGTCATCCAGATGAGCTTAGACCATTTAGTGTAAGAGAAAATGCAAGAATTCAATCATTTCCTGATGATTGGGTGTTTGAAGGACCTATTACACAACAATATAAACAAATTGGTAATGCAGTACCAGTCAATTTAGCAAAAGAAGTTGGATTATCAATTGTTAATTATTTAGACAAATTAAAGGAGAAAAATATATGAGAAACTACAATTTAAGCTTTATAAGAAATGAAGATTTATTTAACCATGTGAAAGAAACTATACTAAAATATAGGTTCAAAATAACATTAAAAGAGTTTAATAAAAATTTAATAGACCCTATTAAATTGACATTTGATTCCAAAGTTTATGGTAAAACTATTGAAGAGATAATCGAATCTGAATCAATTAGACAAATGGATAAAACAAATAGTAATAACATAGGGTATTTTCAGCAAAATATTTTTAGATATATTTATCATAAAGATACAAAGCAAACTAAATGGAGTGTCCCTAGACAAGGCTTTGATATAGTAAATGAAACCGATAAAATTTATGTAGAAATGAAAAATAAACATAATACTATGAACTCATCTTCATCACAAAAAACATATATGAGAATGTCAAGCAAAATAAATAATGAATCTAAAGCAACTTGTATGTTAGTTGAAGTAATAGCAAAAAAATCACAAAATATACCTTGGCAAATCTCATTAGATGGGGAATCTATTTCTCATGATAAAATAAGGAGAGTTTCTATTGATAAATTTTATGAGTTAGTAACTGGGGAAAAAGAAGGATTTAAGCAGTTAGTAGAAGCTTTACCAAAAGTTATGGATGATGTGTTAGAAGATATACAACAAAATGGCATAAAAAATAGTGTTTTTCAAGAACTTCAAGAAATAGATAGTAATATGTTAAAAAGTTTATATTTATTATCATTTAAAAGATATGAAGGTTTTGACAGTATTAATATATAATCTACTAACAAAACCTTGGAACTAATAAATTTTCTAGCGAAAATTTATAGCTCAAGTCAACCGTTATGAGTCAAAAGCAACACCTTGCTTAGAGTAAGTTTTTATCAAAGAAAAACAAACTCAAAAGAAGAGTTTACAAACTAAAACACAAGCAAAAA
>JALSMB010000003.1 GCA_026988025.1 Candidatus Altimarinota bacterium
ATAATGATATTATTATAAACTCTATTATTAATAAATTAGAAGAAGTTATTGAAGAATTTTAATATTTTAAATAAAAAGATATAAACATAATGTTTATATCTTTTTATATCAGCTTGTATTTTTATAATTCATCAAATTTTTTCAATAATTCAGTCATTTTAGTTTTAATTCTTTCAATAACTGTTTTTCTTTCAATTAATTTAGGTTTTACTGTCATTGTTCAAGCTATTTCATCACTTAAAGGAATTTTTCAAGTATATACATAATCTGATATAATTAATTCAAGTTTATTTGGGTCTATATTTTCTTCTTTACAGAATTCTTCAAATTCTTTTAATTTCTCGTTATTCATATATTTTTCAAACTCACTACTTATAAGTGAAGTATCTTTTATATTTCATAAGTATTCATCCATAAATTTTTGAATAAGTTCTTTTTTACTTCTCAGCTGAATATCTCATGAAATCATATCAATAATATTTTTCTTTTGTTTTTCTTTCTCTTCTTCACTTGTATTAACTAATGTAGCAAGTAATCATAAAATATAATCTATATTTATTTCATCTTTTTGTAATAATTCTAATTCAAAATCAATATCATCAAGTATAGATACTTTGTCTTTTGAATGGTTCACTTTTACTTTATCGTAAATATCCCAATATTTAGAACTATAATCAGCAAATGTTTGTTCATCTATTTCTAATTTATCAAAATCAAAATCTACAAATGATTCTAATATGTTTTTTAATCTTAATAAATTTCTAAATGCTTGAACAAATCTATATTGTTCTTCTTCGCTAATAATATCATCAACACTATCTGGATTTGGAGCTATATCTTGTAGTGTATCTAGAGTTTCATTAAAGTATTTTACATAATTTTCTAAAGGTTCCATTAATATAACATCTTTAGCATCTTTATTTGAAAATAATTTAATAGCATCATCAACATTTTCTTTAAGATTTCTAAAACAAACAATATTTCATTGTGATTTATATTCGTTTAAAATTCTATTTGTTCTACTAAATGCTTGAATTAATCCGTGATATTTTAGATTTTTATCAACATATAGAGTATTTAAGTACTTACTATCAAATCAAGTCAAAAACATATTTACAACAATTAATATATCTATTTGTTGAGCTTTAACTCTTTTAGCTATATCATTATAATAATTATAAAAATCTCTTGTATCTTTAGTTGAATATTTAACTCAAAACATTTTATTATAATCTACTATAAATTCATCTAATTTATCTCTTGTATGTTTATTCTCTTCTCATTCTTTTACTTCTAAATTAACATCTCCTATATTTCAATCAGCATCTTTATCTTCTTCATTTGTTCAATATGAAAATATTGTAGCTATTTTTAAATTATGATTTTTAGATTTAAATAATTCATAATATTTAATAAGTGTATCTACATTACTAACACAAAACATAGCAGTAAATGATTTTGAATGAGTTTTAGAATTATGAATATTTAAAATATAATCTGTTACTTTATCCAATCTTTCAGGATTTTCAAATATTTCACTTGTATTTATATCTTCAACTTTTTCATCATTAGATAATTCAAAACCTTTTTTAGTTTTAAATGTATTAATATATTCAATAGAAAATTTTAATACATTTTCATCTTTAATAGCATCTGTAATAACATATTTATGTAAACAATCTCAAAATAGGTCTGACGTTGTTCTTCATTTATTATTATTTTCAGCTAATATTGGTGTTCAAGTGAAACCAAACATTTGATGATTATTAAAGAATTTTACAATTCTATCGTGTGTATCTCAAAATTGACTTCTATGACATTCATCAAAGATAAAAACAACTTTTTCATCTTTTAAAAGTTCCATTTTTTTAAGATATTTCTCTTTTGAAATAGCTGTGTTTAATTTTTGTATAGTTGTAACAATTAAAGGTGTAGTATCTGAAAATTGTTTCACTAATTGACTTGTGTTATCAGTTCAATCAATAGACCCCTCAGAAAAACTATTAAATTCTTTTGTAGTTTGATAATCCAAATCTTTTCTATCTACAACGAACACAACTTTTTTAACTTCCGGCATGAATCTAAGCAATTGACTAGTTTTAAATGAAGTTAGAGTCTTTCAACTTCAAGTCGTATGCCAAATATATCAATTTTTATCCGAATTTTTAACTCTATCAATTATTTTTTCAACAGCATAATATTGATATGGTCTTAATACCATTAATACTTTATCAGCTTCACTTAATACAATATATTTAGTTATCATTTTAGATAAATGACAAGGTTCTAAAAAAGTATCAGCAAATTCATCAAGTTTACTAATATTTTTATTATTTTCATCAGCCCAAAAGAAAGTTTGTTTAAAACTATCTCTTTTTCAATTAATATAATTTTTTGTATTTGAAAAGTATTTTGTATTTACTCAATTACTTATTACAAATATTTGAATATATTTAAATAATCCATATCAAGTCCAAAAACTATGTTTGTGATATCTACCTATTTGATTAAATGCTTCTTTTAATTCAAGTCATCTTCTTTTTAATTCAATAGCAACTAAAGGAAGTCAGTTTATAAGTAGAGTTACATCATATCTATTTTCATAACTTCACTCCATAGTTATTTGATTTGTAACTTGAAATTCATTTTGACACCAAGCATTAGAATTTATAAATTCAATATGGATTTTATCACCATTATCAAGTTCAAGAGGCATTTTATCTCTCAAAATTTTAGCCCTTTCAAAAACATTTCATTTATCTAAATGATTTAAAACTCTCTTAAATTCAGTTTCTGACAAGTTCTTTCATTTTAACTTATCAAAATTATGAATCTCAATTTGTTTTTTTAGATTATCTAATAAATCTTTTTCATCTTTAATAGTTACACGATCATATTCAAGACCTTGTAATTGTGATATTAGATTATTTTCAAGCTGTGCTTCTGATTGGATTTTGTTCATGGTTTTATTTTGAGAATTACTTGTTTTATTATACAAAAAAGAGTAATAAATACAATTTATTACTCTTTAAAATTTATGTTTATTATTTAATTTTACTTCAATTTACTACTTCTTTAAATAATCTTGTAGTTTGTTTGTTTTGTAAAAAAACTTCAAGTTGTTTTTCTCCTGATCACTTTATTCATTTTTCAACTAACTTTTTTATCTTGTCTAAATTCATAATAATTTATTTAAAAATTAAAAACTTTTAAAAAATTTTTCAATTGCCCATATTTTAGTTTTTAAATATAGGTTACCTTTTTCTAATTTTTCCTGTAAAAGTATATTATTATATTTTATTATGTCAAGTTTGAGATTTTCTCTATTTTTAAATTCTCATTTTTTATATAATATTCTATATTTTTCACAAAAATTATTTATATTATTTGTTTTATAATCTATTTTAAAAACTCATTTATCTTTATCTAAAAAAGAATAAATTTTATGAGCTATTATTAAATCTACATTATCAAAAATAGATATAGCTTTAAAAACATTTTCAATTGAACTATAAAATCAATCTATAAAAATAGTAATTGGAACATTTCTTTTCTTTTTTATTTTTCTCAGAAAAGTATAATAAAATGAAACTCTAGGTTCCTGAAAAATCAATGTAATTAGAGATTTTCTATTATATTTTTCACATTGTCAAAAATTTTCCTTAATTTTATTAAAATTTCTAAAAGTTCCATCAAATACAAAATTTAAATTATTTTTAAAACAAAAACTTAATATTTTATCTGCAACCTTTACTGATCATTTTTGAAATTCATCAGAATTCTCTCAATTATATCAATCGAATAAGTTTCTGTATATATCAATATCTATTACAATAAAGTTTTCCTTCAAATCTTTGAAAATTGTATCTAAAAACTCAGTTTTTCAAGCTCAAGGTGCTCAAGCTAAAAATAATGCTGAAATACTTTTTATATGTCTAATCTTATATTTTCAAATATCTCAAAAAGAATTAATAATATAATCAGCCATTTCTATATATCAATCTGTATTATTGTTAAATTTAGTCATTTCAGTATTTTATTAGATTATTTTCAAGCTATGCTTCTGATTGGATTTTGTTCATGGTTACATTATATAATTTTATATAAAATATTAAATCAATATAAATTTCAATTATTAAAATTTACTTCACTTTCTTTTTCTGACTTTTTAGAAATAAAAAATCAATTTGGTTTAAAAAATTCTTTAACAAATGTATCTTCCATCATTTCTTTCTTAATACAGAACATTCATCTTAAGCTAAAGTCAATAATATCTTTTCTTTCATATATTCAAAAAATACTATTTATTATAAATGTGAAATCATATAATATTTTATTTTCTTTTTCTTTAAAATTATAATTTAAATTAAAATGAACAACTTCATTTCTATAGAAATAGAATTTATTTAAAATTTTTTTTTGTTTAGATGTTAAGTATCACCAATTTTTTAAAGCTTTTAATATAATTGGCCAATTTGTAATTCATTCAGAATTATTTCTATCTTTGTTATCATTTATATATTTTTGTATTTTATTGTAATCTTCTGTATTAATGTGATATTTTTTAAGTTTTAATATCATTATATTTAAAACTCTCTCTAATAAAGTAGTTAAAGATATAATAAAAGGATATGTGTATCCCATAATATATGTATTATATATATCTCTTAAATAAATATTATATTCATTACTAGATAATACATAGCTTCATATATTAGTAATTTTTTCCTTTTTTAATTTTAGATTATCATTTCAGTATCTTGCTATTAAATTTTTATCTAAATTTACATCTCAAGATTTTAATATATTTGCCTCCGCATTAAATGAAAAATTTTCCATTCTCATTATATATTCTTCATTTGGACATAGTAATTTTATTTCGAATCAATTGGTTATTCATTTTTTAGGAATACTAAAAATGTGATTTTTTCAACATCTAATACATTTATTAATAGCAATTTTTTCCATATTTTTTAATTAAACAAACATCCCCTGCAATAACCCCTTCTTAAACTCCTCCACTTTCTCCAGTTCACTCCCCACACTCTCAATCTTCTCATCAATCCCACTTAAAAAATCTGCCATTTTTTGTTGTTCTGGTAGGGAAGGAAGAAAAACCTTTACTTCAGAATATTCAGAAATCCAAAACCTTTTATGCTCATCTCATAAATTAAATTTTATAGTTCACATTAATTCAAAAATATATTTTATATTTGATACTTTATTATTAATATTTTTTAATATTTTCATAGCTGATGATTTTACTTTAAAATCAAAATTAACAAATTGTTTTGAGGTAGTAAAATCATCAAATATTATTACAGGATTATTTTTTGCTTTAAATATTCAATTTATTTCATTTGTATATCAGAGAATAAAAGTTTTTCAAGCAGTTAATACAGGTATTTTATAATTATTTTTATATTCTGTACTATCTACTATATATTTTGTTGGTTGTTCATATTCTAATATCTCTCCCAATTTCTTCTCCTCCCACTCCCCAAAATCTCCCCCACTCTCATCCTTAAATCGTAAGGAACGAATATTTTCGTTCCCTACATTAAAAATCTTCTGCATAACTCCCTTTTTATACTCTTCAAGACTTTTCTTTTTTTCTTTAATATTTTCTATTTTTTCATCAACTAAAGATAAAAATGAAGCTATTTTTTGTTGTTCTGGAAGTTGAGGAAGATTAATATTTAATCTATTTAAATTTCATTTTGATACTCCTAAAACTTTACTTCAAACTGCATAAAACATAACTTGTTTATGTATATTATATGTATTCATTAAGTATCATCAAAATCAAGAAGCTATATTGTTATTTGGTCTAGCAATATAAGTATGTAATCAAGCAATAAGTTTTTCATTATTTAAGTCAATTAGTTCAATTGTTTTTCAAATATCTTTATAGTCTTCAGAAGCATCAGCAATTACTAAATCTTTTTCTATACAAAGCTTTTCATTATCTAATTTAGATAAATCAATGTTATTATTTATAAATGGCACTTTTTCATTTTGAATTTTAAAATGAGTTTTGAATTTAGTATGAATATCTCAATAATGAATATTTTTAATTTCTCATCATTCATAATTTAACATATCTCTAGAATAAGAATTTGTTAAAATAAAATTATATTCATCTCAAAAAATCTTTTCTTCCCATTCTCAAGAAAATTCTTTAAACCTTATTTTCGGAATATTTGATTTTATTTGTGTCATAATTGTTGTTTAAATTGGTTATAATGATAATTAAACTCCTTGTAAGAGAAAAAGTTTTGACAAAGTTTAGTAAAAGTTATATAATTGTTATACAAAGTCTAGGAATTCCTAGATCCTCCCCACATTTATGTGGGAGAATAAGTAATAGGATTAAAAAAGTTTTTTGATCCTATTTTTTATTTCTACAAAATCACTTTCATTTATCTTTCAAATTTTCTCTATAAATCTTTTTTTATCTACTGTTTTAAATTGAGAAAGAGTTATAAAAGAAGCTTTATTAAAATACTTTTCATCTAAAGAATAATAAAAATGATTATTTTTTCATTTAGTTGTCATAGAAACAACTAAAAACATAGTTCAAATTCTTTTTAATATCAAAACAGGTCTTTTAAAATCTTCTCATTTTCAATTAGATTCAAATCAAATATTTTTTCAAATTGATATATACCAAATTTGCCTATGTTTAGGATAAAAATATTTTTCAGATTTATTAAGTTCTTTCTTAAAAGTATTCCAATTATCAAATAATTCATTTTCTTCTGGCATATTTATATTTTTTTATTAAAACGGACTTTTAATCCCTAATTCTTCACAGTATCACTTAATTTTATTATCTAACTGCTTACTAGCACTATCAATTTCAATTATTTTATTAGCAACTTCTTCCAAATTTATCTCTTCTTCTTCCTCAAAAGTATCTACATACCTTGGAATATTTAAATTGTAATCATTTTCTTTTATTTCACTTAATTTAGCTATATAACTATACTTATCTTCTGCTTTTCTATCCGAAAAAGTAGTAATGATTTTTTCTATATCTGATTTTCTTAAATTATTTTGATTTTTATTCTTTTCAAAATGAGCTGAACTATCTATAAATAATACATTATCAGGATTTTCTCTACATTTTTTGAACACTAAAATACAAGTAGGAATTGACGTTCAGTAAAATATATTAGCTGGTAATCAAATAACTGCATCTAAATAATTTCTATCTTCTATTAAATATTTTCTAATATGTCATTCTGCTCATCATCTAAATAATACTCAATGTGGAACAACTACAGCCATAGTTCAATTATCATCTAATTGATGAATCATATGTTGAATAAAAGCATAATCAGCTTTTGAAGTTGGTGCTAGTTTACCGTATTGACTAAATCTATCATCACTCATAAAAAGAGGACTAGCTGACCATTTTGCTGAAAAAGGAGGATTTGCAACAATAGCTTCAAATCTTTTTTCTAAATGATGAGGGTTTTCAAGAGTATCATCTAATTTAATATCAAAATTTTTATAATTTACATCATGCAAGGTCATATTCATTCTTGCAAGATTATAAGTAGTTCTGTTCATTTCTTGTCAGAAAAACTCTCAAACCTTGTCTACTTGTTTTGCTACTCTTAAAAGTAAACTTCAAGAACCACAAGTCGGGTCATATACTGATTTTAATTGTTTTTTACAATTTGTTACAATTTTTGCTAATATTGTTGAAACTGATTGAGGTGTATAAAATTCTCATGCTTTTTTCCCTGCTCAACTTGCAAATTGTGCTATTAAGTATTCGTAAGCATCTCACAATACATCTGTTTCTAAATTTTCTAAATCAAAATCTATTTTATCTAAATGTCATAATACTTTAGATATTAATTCATTTTTTTGTGCTGAAGTTTTACCTAATTTTTGAGAAGTTAAATCTAAGTCTGAAAATAAATCATCAAAATCATCTTCACTTTCAGTTCCCATTGTAGAAGATTCAATATTTTTTAATATTTTAGTTAAATCATCAATTATAAAATTATCATCAGAATTTTCACTTACTGAATTACCTTTTTTAGTAATTTCACTAAAAAGTTCATTAGGATTTAAAAAATAACCTAAATCTTCAACTGAATTTTCTCTTATAGCTTCTATTAATTCTTTTTCATAACTATCACTTTCATTTAACTGATTGTATATTTTTTCATATCAATCTTCTTTTAGTAGTTTATTCGCTTTAATAACTATTTTTTCAGATAAATATTTATAAAAAATAAAACCCAAAATATAATCTCTGAATTGGTCTGCATCCATTTTTCATCTTAAAGTATCAGCAATATTCCAAAGTTGCCTTTCTAATTGTTGTTTTTGTTCTTCTGACATAGATTTTATTTAGATTATAAATTTAATTAAATATACTTATTGATAGTCTAAAGTCCAGTTTTACTGGCTAACTATACTTCCCCAAAACCCCTCTCCAAAACTCTACATCTCTTATTTTATTCCGAGCTTCAATCATTTCACTCTTAAAATCATTATATTCTTCATCACTAATATCTAATTCTATATATTTATAATGACCATCTCTTCCCTCTACAAAATCCAAAGCAACTGCTCAAATATCAAATCTAGAATTGAAATCTGAATCAAGTTCACAAAGTAACTTATAAAACAATAGTTGTCTAAAGTACTTACCTTCTCATCATCATTCTTTTTTATTTCCATATCTATCTAATCATTTTATTTGACCTAAAGTTTTAGCTTTTCATGTTTTATAGTCAATTAATGCTACTGTTTCTTTGAAAAATGCTAATTGTCATTCTTGTTTATCTATATCTTGAACTCTGTCTCATATTTTTTCTATCTTATCTATTGTCCCAGTTAATGGAATTCATTCAAAACTTAGATTTTTTCTTCTAAAACTGTATTCTAGTTCTATTGATTCATTAGTTTTACTACTATATAAATCATAGTATCATTCTAATCATTTAATCCCCTTTTCTAGAAGTTTTTCGTGTTCCTCTGGTGTAAGAATTTCCCTATTAAGAAGAGATTTAAATTTAGCTACTAAAGATTCTTTACTTGGCAATATTCATTCTTGTTTATATGTTAGATAAAAGAATTCTAATGTACTATGATATACTTTACCAAAAATAGTGAATTGATTATCTATAAATGGATATTTAAATACTGCTCTGTTTAAGAAATCCATTGGTTCATCAAGAAATGTGTTTAAATCACTTGGTGAAAGTTTGTAGTTTTCTAGGAATGTTTGAATGTAATCAAATTCTAATTCTCTGTATTCTATTAAATCATTTTTCAGATCATTTTTAACTACTTCTTCTATTTCTTTGTTAGAGCTTCAAATTCCGATTTCTATATATTTTCATAAAGTCTCTTCTATAAACACCGATTGAATTAATGGTTTTGTTCCAATTCATGCTGGAAATGATATAAATAGGTTTTCTTTTGCTCTTGTTGTAGCTACAAAAAATAATCTCCTATCTTCTTCTATTTGTTCAAAACTAGATTCTTGTAGTCAGTCTCAAGCTATTCATTCTGGTAATTTAAGTCTATCTATTATCCTTTTCCCTTCCCAGTTTCAGTTATATAATCCTGGAATAAATACATTATTATACTCTAATCATTTAGATGAATGAGCTGTAAGTATTTGAACTCATATTTTGTTTTCTTTTACTATTTGCCTAGATATAGAATAATTGTATTGTTTAAATAAATTTATTTTATCTAATAATTTTGTGATTGTGAAATTATTATCTAGATTTGCATAGTTTTTGATTTTGTTGAATAGAGTATAAATATCTTGAATGTCATCAAAATTTCAATGAGTTTCAATATATGCTAATATTCATGTTTTTTCTATAAAATGAGAGAAAAATTCTACTATATTTGTTAATGAATAATTTGATTGAAAATCAAGTAAATTATCTCTAAATTCTATTATTAACTCTGGATTATTTAAATTTAGTTCATTTTCTTCTGAATTTAAATCTAATTCAACTAAAAAATCCATCATTTTTAGTTTAAATTTTCTAGAATAGTTTTTTATATATAAATCTCTATTTATCTTTAAAATATCTATTTGATTTAATCATACTAAACTAGTCCTCATAAGATTTACTAGCTTCTCTTCATCTGTATATGGATTAGAAATAATATCTAGATAATCTAGTATTAAATTAACATATTTTGAGTTTAATATATTTGATTTTAGTTTTGATTCGGACTCTATTTTATTTTGATCTAATAATTCACTCCATTCTTTTACTTCCCTGTTTCATCTTACTATTATTGCTATCTGATTTATTTCTTCTCATGATTTTATTAATTCTTTAATTTTATTTATAATAAAAGTTTTTTCTTCTATATCACTATTTGCTTTTAATATTTTAACTTCTGTTTTACTATTTTTCAAAGCTCAGCTTGCAGTTAATTTTTTGTTTATAGAAGTGATTTTATTTGATAATCTTTCGTTGTTGTTTTCTATTAATTGTGATGATAAATCTAATATTTGTTGATTTGAACGATAATTATGCTCTAATACTATAAATTTTGTATTAGAATATTTAGTTGAAAAATCAAGCATATTTTCTATATTAGCACCTTGAAAACGGTAAATTGATTGATCATCATCTCAAACTGTCATAATGTTTGGTTCATCTTCTGATACTGATAAAATCATGTCTATTATTTGATTTTGAGCATCATTTGTATCTTGATATTCATCAAGCATTATGAATTGAAATCTTTCTGCATAGTGATGTTTAAGTTCGTCATCATCTTTCATTTTTTCAAGCACAAAATTAATCATATCATTAAAATCATATAAAGAATGTTCTCTTAGATAATTATTGTATTCATCAAAAAATATAGCTAATTCTTCTAATTTAAGAATATGCTTTGCTTGTTTTTCTTTTGTAGTTTCGTATTTTTTTAGAGTTGGTTTAATTTCTGCTAATTCTTCAACGTATTTTTCTTCTTGTTTTCTTGTTACTAGTTTTAGTCTAGCTATATTTACTCATTCTTGTTTTAGGTTGCTAATCTTTCCTTTTATATCTCTTAGATAGAAATATTTATCATAATCAGTTGTAAGAGCTTCAATTCTTTTTTCTTTAACTAATTTATCAATAATAGACTTAATAGATTCAAGTGCATCAACATCATCTATAGGAGTTCAGGCTTTATATTCTAAAAACTTTTCTGGAAATGTTTTGATTATATCTTGTGATAACGAATGAATAGTAGAAACATTTACTTTATAAGCTTCATTTCATAAAAATCTTACAAGTCTCTCTCTAATTGCTATAACTCATGCGTCAGTAAATGTAGTAATAAGAATATTACTTGGATCAACTGATCATTTAAGTATTATATTAGCAGTTCTAAGACCTATTATTTGTGTTTTACCTGTTCATGGTCATGCAACAACCATTATTGGTCAGTAAATAGAATCTACTGCTTCTTTTTGTTGTAAATTTAATTTATTGTATTCTGCTTCGAATTTAGAATTATTCATAAAAAATATAGTAAAAATTAATTTACTATATTTTACTTGTTATTTATAAAAGTCAAAAGACAAAGATATTTAAGTATCTTTGTCTTTTTAATTTATACATCTACTTATAATTATTATTTAATAATGTAAATAGATATAATTTTGTTTATTTTTTGTTTTTTTACAAATTTTTCTGTTACCAATATATCCACAGTTTTTGTAGGCAACAAGTCTTTCTCTTGTTTCTTGGATATAATTAGTATGAGGTATACTTCTGAACTCCATTCTATAACATGTATCAGAGGTACCATCTCTCATATTGTTAGCTATGTAGCCACCACCTATTCCACCAACTATTTTTGCAGCAGTTCTACCGTTACCTCTGCCTATTTGATTTCCTACAACCACACCTGCTACTGCTCCTATAATAGTATCTAAACCAATAGTATTAGTGTTAGATTTTTTTATATTACAATTGTATGGAACTTGTATTTGTTCTTCTATATAAGTAGTATGAGGAACATCTACAATACTTTGTCTGTATATTGGTGTAGAGCTTGTAACTTTAACTGAAATATTTTCAGCAACTAAATTTGAAATACCAAATGCTAATAAAAGCATAGATAAAATTATCTTTTTCATAATAGACTCCTTTTTCTTTCTATTTCTAAGATAGAAAAATATTAAATAAAAAACACTATTTGTCAATAGTATTTTTTATTTAAATATAACATCATAAGCTAATCTATATTCATATACTCAAGTATCATTTTTCATATAAAATAGATAATATCAATCTAATTTATAATCTAATTGATTTAATATGATTTCAACATTTGAATTATCAACATTATAATAATTTATATTAGTAATATTTTTTATGACTCAATTTATTTGAATTTTCCAATTATCTACTTGGTAATATGGAATTATAATTTTTAAGTCATCAATATTTAAATCTTTGGATAAATCTATATTGAACTTTAATCTTAACAAATATGGTTTTAAAAGATGATATCAACTATCTTTATATTTGTATATTAATGAAGAAATTCTTTTTTTAATAAATGCCTCTCTATATTCTAAAGATTTACTTTTTAAAAAACTAGGTATTTTTTCAAAATTATATCTATTTGTATAAAATAAATCATAAGGTAATCAAAAATATCTATATTCAGAAAATACTCTTGTTTTAGTTTGTCAGATTGGATCATCAAATGTTGGATCGTAATATGTGTCTCATATTTTTATCCATGCATGCCCTATTTTAGGGAAATCTTTAGCATCTAACACATATCACCTAATAACTTTCGAATCATTTATGTTTGAAAAATTTAACATATATAGAAAAACTTTAACATATCATTCACATACTCAATCTTTATTTGCAAAAGTATTTATTCAAGAGAAAATTTTTGCTTGATCTAATTGTGGATTATCAGTATATTGTATATTTGATAATACATAATTGTATATTAATTTAATTTTTTCTTTTTCAGTTTTTCAAGAAGTTAATTTTATACTTATGTCTTTTAAAATCTGAAATACAGCATCTGTGTCTTGATTTAATATTTTCTTATCGTCTTTTACTTCAGCTAAAAAATTATATTTTCAAGCAATTCAATAAATAATAGAATCAGGTATTAATTTTCTTTTTATATAGTCATTAACAAATCAATATTTTCAGTCATCTTTTATGAATACTAAACTAGAATTAGAATATATTTTATTTGCTGTTAATGTAGCTTTATTTATTGATTCGTTATTTTCATCAAAATAAAGGCTAGTTTTGAAAATATAAGTATACCAGATTCAATTTTCTAGAAAAATATTATTTTTATTAAATGATTTATATTTAAAATCATTTAATAATGAGCTATTATTAAGAATTTGTTTATTAGAATTTTCTTCTCTATATAATATTTTTTTAAAAACATATTCGTTTGATAGTTTTATTAAATCATTAATTAACTTAATTTGGTTTTCATTAAATTTTCTAGTTGCTAATAGATCATTTAATCTTTTAGTTAATGTTTTAAAATATAGTATTTCTTTTTCATTATTATATTTATTACTTATTTTAATAGAAAATTTAGTAAACCAATTATTAGCTAAATCACTAACTTTTTCATTAGCGTATGTAAAATTTGGTACGCTAATGAAAGTAATTAAAAGTAATAGTATTAATTTTTTTATCATATTTTTATCTTATATATCTAGCTTTTTCTAATTGATTATCTTTTCAATTATTTTTAAATCTTTCAAAATCAAAATCAAGTTTAATAGTTGGAGTAATTCATATACCATCTATTCATGTTTCAGTTTTTCAAGTAAACCATTTAGCAATCGTGTATTTTAATAATGATCAATCTGAATAATTTTTCATTACTTGAACGGAACCTTTTCAGTAAGATTGTTCTCAGATAATAGTTATATCTTTATAATAATCTTTTAATGTTCATATTAGTATTTCTGATGCTGATGCAGTTCATGAATTTTGTAGTATAACTATTTTATATTTACTAAAATCTACATAGTCATAACCTTTTGATATATATTCTTTGTTGTTTGTATGATATTTTACTACTGCTGTTTTTTCTCATTTAGGAACAAAGTAAGATAATATATCAGTAACTTGATCTAAATATCATCCTCAATCATTCCTAAGGTCTATTATAATTTTTTTATATCTATTGTTTTTATTTAAAACTTCAATTGATTTTTTGAAATCGGATGACACATGTTCTCAAAAACTTTTTATTCTAATATAATATGTTCTAGAATCTAATTGTTTTGATTCTATGTAATTTAATATTATTTTCTCTCTTTTAACTGTAATTTCTAATATTTTACCTTTTCTGCTTATAGTTAAGATTACATTAGTTCATGCAGGTCATTTAATCCAAGAAACAACTTCATTTAGGGAATTTTCTTTTGTTATTTCTTTTCAATCAACTTTTGTTACTATATCTCATCATTTTAATCATGCTCTTTCAGATGGTGATCCCGGTATAGGAGATGTAATTTTTAAAATTCCAGGTTTTTCCATATCAACATATGAACCTATTCATTCATATTCTCAAGTAAGTGCATCATGAAAAGATTTACTTTTTACAGGTGGAAAATATACTGTATGTTTATCATTTGTTCACTTAGCTAATCATTGAATTGCATCATTAAGCATTTCTAATTTATCCAATGTAGCTTTATCATAGTGTTTATAAATTAATGTTTTATAAACATCATTAAATATAGCTTGTTTTTCTTTAATTTTCGCATTAATAGTTGTTGCATCAAATGAAACACTGTCATTTCATATAAATTTTTTAATTATATATAAATCAGATAGATTAGCTTTTCTATTTAATAAATCTTTTTTTGTTTCATTATCTACTATCTTTATTTTTAATGTTTTTTCTGCTAATCTATAAAATCACCATGCTGATATTTCTTCTTCTTGATTTAATAATCTATTAGGATTATTAATCAAGTTTAGGTAAATTAACTTTTGTAATGATGCTTCTAAAATACTTCATTTTTTTACATCTCTAAAATTTACTTTTATATATTTGTAACTTTCAGGAATTTGTCATTTATAATAATTTGCAAAGAAATTAAACATGTCTCATCTAGATATATCTTTATTTTGAATTATAGTTATATTTTGACTATTTATATTTGCATTAGTTGTTGGTAATAAAGTTGTATTAAGTGCATTTACTATAGTAAATAATATTATAGATAGTAGTATTTTTTTATTCATCTTGTGTTTTTAGTTAGTTTTATTTAAAATAGTATCTAGTCATCCAAACGGATACATAGTTCAAAGAATAATCATTATTAATCATATAAGTAGTATTATGAAATACGTTCATCATCTTCATATATAATGTTCTGCCCAATAAAAATTTCATGTCCACGATTTAACGACTCTTCTATATTTTATTATTCATAATCATCATAATATTAATAATATTCAATAAATTATTTTTAGTATTATCATTTTTTCTCTGAATTAGTTATTATTTCTCAGGATTGTGTATTACTTGGAATTAGAATATTTTTATCTGTATTAATATCTACATTATTTATTAAATCAGTAACTATTGGTTTAATAATATCTCATACTATTGATGATATTTTATCCATAACAGCTTTATTTTCTAATCATTTATTTATGTTTAATACTCAGAATATTAAAATTGCTAATATAGAAATTTTAAAAACAAAATTTAGAAACCTTGTTCTTTTTTGTCATTTTAATTCTTTATATATATAATCTACTTTTTCTTCAAAAGATAAATCTGGTGCCATTTTTTAAAAATTATATTATAAATTATTTAGCTTCTTTCCACGTTTTTCACTCTCAAATGTCTGCTTTTAATTTTATTTTCTTATTTACCAGTATGTTTTCCATTATATTTTGAATATTTTTTTTAATTATAGTCTCTTCTCATGGATAAGTATCAAATACTAGTTCATCATGTACTTGCATTATTAGTTTTGATTTATAATTTCATTGTTTTAAAAAATTATATACCTTTATCATTGCAAGTTTTATAATATCTGCACTTGTTCATTGAATTGGCATATTTATAGCTTCTCTTTCCGCAGATGATTTTATTATTTTATTTGAATCATTTATTCATTTGATATATCTTTTTCTTCAAAAAAGAGTTTCTACATATTGTTTTTCTTCACATGACTTAATAGTGTTTTCTAGAAACTCTTTTACTTTGGGATACGATTCATAAAATTTATTTATATATAAGTTAGCCTCTTTAACACTTATTCATATCATTTTTGATAAACCAAATCAACTTATTCAATATATAACTCAAAAATTTACTGCTTTAGCAATTTTTCTTTTACTTGAAGTAATTGTTTCTCATGGAAATATGAATTCAGCTGTTTTATGATGAATATCTAATCATTTTTTGAATGCATTAATTAATCAACCATCTCATGACATTAAAGCTAATAATCTAACTTCTACCTGAGAATAATCTATAGCTATTATTCTTCATCATTTAAATCTAGAAATAAAGGCATCTCTTATTTCTCACGCTATTCAATCAGAACTTGGTATATTTTGTAAATTTGGACTAGTACTTGAAAGTCTTCATGTTGCAGTAACGGCTACATTATAACTTGTGTGTACTAATCAATTATTATCAATTAACTCTAATAGTCATTCTATATATGTAGATTGAAGTTTAGTATAATGCCTATAATCAATAATTTTTTGAGCAATTGGATATTCATGTGCTAATTCTCATAAAACATCTGCATTTACGGAATATCATGTTTTAGTTTTTTTTCATTTAGGTAATGTAAGTTTTTCAAAAAGTATAACTCAAACCTGTTTAGGTGATTTTATATTAAATTCTTCTTCTACTTCTTCAAAAATAGATTTTTCTAATCTATTAATTTCATTTTCTAATAATAATCATATTCATTTAAGTCTATCAGCTTCAATAAATACTCAGTCAATTTCCATTTTTTGCAATACTTTTATTAATGGAATTTCTATATCGATTAATATTTTATCTTCAGTTGTTTTTTCTTTCAAGTGCTTAGTATATAATAGATTTGTTATATATACATCCTCTCAAGAATATATAGCTGCACTTTCTAGATCTACATCTTTAAAATTTAATTTCTTTTTATTTGTTATTTCATCATAACTAATCATATCATAATCAAATTCTTTATTAGCTAATTTATCCAATGATAATCATCTAACTCAAGGATTTTTAATATATTCTCAAAGTAATGTATCGTAATATTTTGCTACCATTTTTTCTTGTTATTTTTAGTTTTCTTTATTATAAGTTTTAGACAATACTAGTCAACAAAAAAGACTAAGTATTTCTTTACTTAGTCTTTTTTATTGTTTTATTATAAAACTTTATCATCAAGTCTTTTATAATCAAAGATTTCTTCATCTTTAAAAAATCTTTTTAATTCTTCGTTAGCAGTTTCTTCAGAATCTGAAGCGTGCATAATATTTCCGTCAATAGAAAGAGCAAAATCACCTCTAATAGTACCAGGTAGAGCGTCAACTGGATTAGTTGCACCTGACATAGTTCTAATAGTTGGAACTGCATTAGCACCTCTAACTGCCATAGCAACTATTGGTGAACTTTTCATATATTCAACTATTGCTGGAAAAAATGGTTTATCAGAAAGGAATCCATAATGTTCATTGATAAGTTTATCATCTAATTGAAGCATTTTCATACCTAAAATAGTAAGACCTTTTCTTTCAAATCTACCAATAACTTCACCCATAAGATTTCTTTGTACACAATCTGGTTTTAATAATACTAGTGTAGTTTGCATATGTTTTTATTTATATATTTAAAATAACAAAAGGATTATATTTGTTTTTTATAAAAAGCAAGAAAAAAACTCAGTTTATTAACTAAGTTTTTCTATCATACGTATCAATATCATTTTCAATTTTTCTTTACATCTCTATACATTGTTCTAATTGTGTTTACATCAACTCATACACATCACCATGTTCACATTCATTTAAATCTTCAATCTATTCTATATTGAGCTACTCCATGAAAATACCTTCATCAAAATTGATTTGATGTATCTGATTGTAATGAAGCAGATTTAACTGTTTTTGAATGACCAGAATTACTTGCATCTCAATTAATTGTTTTTGCTATTTTTGATAAATCAGGATTAAATCTATGTATTTTTCATTTAGGTGTTTTTCTATCATTTGGTACATATCATCAATTTGTTAATCATTTTTTTCAAACTAATATTGGTATTATGATCTTTTTTCAATTAACTGTATATAACATTTCTTTTCTGTTTCAATTAACAAGTGCAATAGGAGTATTTTTTGTTAATACTTCATTTGATTTAAGTTTTGAAGCAAATTCAAAGGCTATTTTTTTATAATTTTCTGGTAGATTTAATTTTTCAATAAATAATTTATTTTTTTCAGATATATTTATCTTTTCAGATATATTTATTTTTTCAGTTTTTTTATTATTTTTTTGTTTTTCAACATATTCTCATAATTTATCTCAATTAGTTATCATAACTCTTTCTCATTTTCTTGGTCAATTTTCAAAGATATATGTTTGTTTTCAATTTCTGTTATCAATTGCCCATATTACATTGTAGTTATTTCAATCCATATTTTTTGAATATAGACTTTTTTCAGATAATTTAATTGAAAATTTAATTTTTTCAGATGGTCAAATCAATTTATCTAGTCTTATTTTAGTTACATTTTCTAATGTTCAATCTTCTGAAATATGGTTTGAGTCAATAAATTTTGTATTATCAATAGACTTTTCATTTAAATTATTTGATATATCTCTTATTTTTTGTTTATCTTTACTTGTGATATAATTTGTTTTACTAGTACTTCAAATAGCATATCTTAATTTTTTTAGATTATTTTTTGATACTAAAATAATACCAGCTATGTTTTCTTTAAACATATCATCTAATACATCAGCTTCTTCTTTTGATAACTCATTATTTTCTAAAAATTTATCTAATTCAGGATTAAAATTATTATTTTTTAGTTCATTTTGGGTAAATCAAAGATTATTTCATTCTAGACTCATAGTATATTTTTAAAATTATATAAATATATTATAACATATAAAAGGTAATAAAACAAAATATTGCATTTATTTTTAAATTCATATAATTTTGTAGCTTAATAGGCCAATTAGGAATTGGTTAAGTTTAATATTTAATAATAGAATAATGACAAAAAAATTAGAACTTTTAATGCCGGCTGGTGATTTTGAAAAGCTTAAATTTGCTTATGCATATGGAGCAGATGCTACATATGTAGGTGTACCTATGTTTTCATTAAGAGCTAGAACAAATGCTTTTACTATGGATACTATAAAAGAAGCTGTTGATTATGCTCATGATTTATGAAAAAAAATATATTTTACAGCAAATATATACGCTCATAATATGAAAATTAAACCATTTTTAGCTCAATTTAAAAAAATGGTAGATATGTGACCAGATGCATTTATTATGGCTGACCCATGATTAATTCATTTAGTTAGAAAAGAATTTCCAGATGTAGAAATACATTTATCTGTTCAAGCTAATAATACAAACTGGGCACAGGCTGAATTTTGGGCAACTTTAGGTATAAAAAGAATAATTTTATCAAGGGAAATTTCATTAAAAGAAATGAAAGAAATTCATGATCATGTCCCAGAAATGGAGTTTGAAGCGTTTGTTCACGGAGCTATTTGTATGGCTTATTCAGGTAGATGTTTGATTTCAAACTATTTATCAAATAGAGATCCAAATCAATGAACTTGTTCTCACTCATGTAGATGGGAATATAAAATGTTTAAAAATGAAGCTTCAGAAGCTGAATTAGAAACTTTAACATGAAGACCTGAGGATTATAAAATGTTAGATGGTAATTTTATGTTAGAGGAAAAAGAAAGACCAGGAGAATATATGGAATTTGATGAAGATGAATATGGTACCTATTTAATGAATTCAAGAGATTTATGTGCTATTGACTATATTGAAGAATTAAAAGATGCTTGAGTTATTAGTTTTAAGGTAGAATGAAGAAACAAAACTGTTAATTATATTGCTTCTGTTTGACTTGCTTATAGAGAAGCAATTAATGCGGTTGAAAAAGGAGAAAAATACGATTCAGAAAAATTATCATGAGAATTATTTGGTATTGCAAATAGAGGTTATATACCTGGATTCTTAGCAGGTAACCCAAATGCTAATGCTCAATTTTATGAAAGAAATGGTAGTTTTGGTACTAAATCATTTTTATGAATACTTAGAGAATATGATGAAAAAGAAAAACTTGTAAGAGTTGAAGTGAAGAATGTATTTAAAATATGAGATGAAATAGAATTAGTTTCTCCTAATTGATTAACTAAAATGATAGTTGAAAAAATTTATAAAACAAAAATAAATCATTGAGTTAAAAAAGCTGGAACCACTTTTACTGACAATGTTAGTTTTGATATCAATAAAGCAGAAGAAGTAGAATCAGCTCATGGAGGAGGTTATGAAGTATGGATTAATATGAATAAAAAACCAGAAGATTTTAGTTTAATTAGAAAAGATGCACCTATTCAAATAGATAGTGAAAAATTATGAGATTTTATGAAAAATAAAATGAAATAAAAAATGAGATATTTAATATCTCATTTTTTATTTTTTAATCTACATAAACCTCTCTAGGTTTACTTCAATTACTTGGTCATACAACTCATAATTCTTCTAATATATCTAGTACTTTTGCAGCTCTAGCATATCAAAGTCATAGTTTTCTTTGTACAAGAGATGTACTACCTTTTTTTGCTTCTTTTACAACTTGTATTGCTTTTTCAATAATTTCAGGATCTTCACTTTGATCTCATTTGTAATTTTCAAGAATACTTCATTCTAATTTTGATTTTCAATTTACTATTTCAGGTATTTGTAAATTATTAATCATATCTGGATCAATAGTAAGTTTTAATTTATTTACAACAGCTTCAACTTCATGTGTTTCCACGAGTACTCATTGAACTCTTTCTGCTTCTATTGCTCATGTAGGATAATATAACATATCTCACCTACCTAGTAAGTCTTCTGCTCATTTTTTTCATAAAACAGTTTGACTATCTATTTGTGAGGCAACTGTGAAGGCTATTCTTGAAGGTATATTAGCTTTAATTAATCATGTAATAACGTCTACTGATGGTCTTTGAGTAGCAATAATTAAATGAATTCATACAGCTCTGGCCATTTGTGCAATTCTTGCAATTGAAGTTTCTACCTCTTTTTTATTTCAGCTCATCATTAGATCAGCTAATTCATCTACTACCATAACTATATATGGTAATTTTTTATCTTTACTTACTTTTGCATTATATTCTTTTAGATTTCTTGCGGCAACTTGAGTAGCTAAATCATATCTTCTTAACATTTCTGCAACACACCATTTAAGAGCATTAACAGCTTTATCTGGATTAGTTATCACAGGTGTAAGTAAATGAGGAATTCAATTGTATACTGATAATTCAACTCTTTTTGGATCTACCATAATCATTTTAAGCTCACTAGGAGAAAATTTATATAACATAGATATTAAGAATCAATTCATTCATACTGATTTACCAGAACCAGTTTGTCACGCTACAAGTAAATGTGGCATTTTAGCTAAATCTCAAACAATCATATTTCAACTTACATCTTTTCATATAGCAATAGGTATTTCAATCTGTTTTGAATTAAAATTTTTCGATGCTAGTATTTCTTTTAATCATACAGCTTGCCTATCTGGATTAGGTATTTCAATACCAACTACTCATAAACCTGGAATTGGAGCCTGAATTCTGATTGATTTAGCGTGCAATGCAAGAGTTAAGTCATTTTTAAGATTTATAATCTTTTTTAGAGCAACTCATGCTTTTGGTTTTAATCTATATTGAATTACTGTCGGTCATACTTGATGTCATTCCATTTCAACTTCAATTTTAAACTGAAGAAGTTTTTCTTGAATTTCTATTTCCTTTCTCCTTACTTCGTTTTTATCATATCTAATTTCTCATCATCTATTTTTAAGTAGAGTTAATTCAGGAAATTGCCAATTTTTGAATTCTGGATTTCTAATTATTTTAACTTCTTTTTCAGGTTTCTTTTTACTAAATAATGATCATATTTTTGAAGGTTCCTTTTTTTCAACTCTTATTTTTTTAGGTGCATCACTTAAGTTTAATTGTTTTGATTGTTTTGACTTTGCTAATGATTTTTTTTCTTCTTGAAGTTTTGTCATCATTTCATCTAATTCTCTTTGCTTTTTTTCCATTCTAGCTTCTTTTTTTTGTGTAGTCACACTTATTTTACTTTTATTTGTTTTATTACTTGGTTTAAATTCACTGTTATTAGATATTAATTCAAAAAATGATTGTGCAAATTTAATTGGATTAAATCTAAATAATATTATTAATGATCATAATAATAATAATAAAAATGAAAATCAAGTTGCTGCTCTACCTAATAATTCATTTGTTATTGAATACATATTAAAATATGCTGCATATGGATATGTAGTATAGAAAAATCAGATTAATGTAGTTATAGATGATAAATAGATTAATAATCATATTAATCTATATGAATTGAATTCTAGAGTTTTATCTTTTATAAGAAATACTGATAAAAGTATCACTACTGGTGAAAAAATTAATTTATAATATTCTCAAAAAAGCATATCAAGTATCTCATATATATAGTATCAAAAAGTTGAGTTAATATCTGCTATTAGTGATAGTCATCAAAAAAGCATAAATACTATTATTACAATATATTTATTAATTTCTGGTGTTAATTTAAATGTATTTTTTTTTGTATATTTTTTTCTTGGAGGCACGAGACTCTATAGTTAGCTTATAATTCTATTTTCAATATACTGATTTTTATTGATTAATCAATAAAAAATCCCTCTATTTTCTAGGGGGATAATTATTTCAAATGTAAAACTATTATGTTTTTATAAATGATTTTTCTGCAATTATTATATCATTTATTATTATGCTACTCTTTTTTCATATTCTTCGTAGTCATCCATAACAGATGCTAATGAAAATGGTTTTTGTTCTAATTCTAACATTTCATTATATTTTCACATAATTTTTGCTAATTGTGCCTCCATTGTATTCACTTCGTTTTCATTTGATAATTTTTCAGTTTGTTCTTTTGTTAATCAAAATATATCTGATAATTGTTCAGTTGCGTTTTGACTTAAAACTTTACTAATTTCATTTTTATATTGTTCAGTACTATTTTTTACTGAATTTTGTTCTACTTCTTGAGTAGATTCATAGCTCATTTGTAATGTTTCCATAATTTTATAATTATTTATTAAAATCTCCTTTTTGTTAATTAACCTAGTATTTCAATTATTTTTTTGTTAAATTCATTATTTTTAATAATTGAATATAAATCTTGTTTTTTAAAATTAGTTCAACTAATTTCTTTATAATTTTTATTGTTTTTCATAGTTGTATTTATTATTTTAAAGTTAAGTATGATTGATGTATCCTATTTAATCCTTGTGTTAGAAAAAATACTCATTCTCATCTTGTAATCTTTTCATTGGGTCTAAAATAATTTTCACCAAATTTATCTTTCCAAGTAATGTTGTTATTAAAAATAGTTGATAATTTTTTATTATTATTTTCATCTAAATCTCTATACTTTAATACTGAATAAGTATTATCATTAAATATTAAATATTTATATGTTATATCTAAATATTCTTGTCTGGTTATTGTTTTTGTTTTACTTGAATATGGTAAAATCTTGTTAATATCGTTAATATTATTTTCAATTTCTTTATTGGTTTGATTATCGTATGATTTTGTTTTTATGTTTATAAGTGAGTTTTTTACCCACGTTAATGCATCTCTTTGAGTTAATTCTCTATTTTCTAGAAAATATCAACTTTTTATTCAATCTATAATTCAGTCTTTTAATAATTTTATAATCTCATTTGTATATGCATATGCTTTATTTAATCATTTAGGATTTTGTACTATAATAGTTTTATTACTAAGATCTTTTTTATTATAATTATTTATTATAGATATTTTAAAATCTTTAGAAGTAGCTTTATAGTCAAATAATAACAATCATCAAACTGTATCACTATAGGTAAAATTAAATTGATTTTTATAATCTTCAGGATTACAATTTGATTTATATATAGTTTTAATATTTTTTAAATCTCACTTTTTTATACATATTTTATTATCATTTGATAATTTTATATTATAAGTTGAACCAAAAGGTATATTTATTAAGTTTTTTCAATCACTACTTTTAAATAAAATGATTCATGTTTTCTTTTCTCATAAAACTATAGATTTTGATGATAGTATTTTAGCACTATCTGGATATATAGCTTTACTTCAATTATATACTTTCAATGAGATTGTTTTTATAACAACATTACCTATTTTGATATATAAATTAGTTGTTCATTCATTTAATCATTTTAAGTAAATATCTCTTTTTCCGTTTGTAAAATAAAATAATTTTGTTGGAAATATACTAACTTTTTCAGTATTAACTACAAATGTCATACTTCAAGGCATATTTCATTTAAATAATTTACCTTTTCTGTCAGTAATTTTAAGTTTAAGAATTTCAGTAGTTCATTTTTTTATATTTGGAGTTTTATTTACAAAATTTAACTCTATATTGTATTTTTTTAAAAAAGTTTCTACTTCCCTTTTTTCAATTTCCTCCCTAGTCATTAAATTTCTTTTTGAAATTTTAACTGTTTCTATTTTTGTAGCTATTACTTTAGTTAAATTTGCAGTATTTGTAGTATTTACTTTTAAATACTCATTTTTAACAGTGAATCTTGTTTTTGGTCAAAACCAACCAGCTCCATAAGAATTTTTATCGGTAATTAATTTATTTTTAATTTGGTAATTTATTACTGATTGTTCTATATCGTTATAATTTCACGATATTGTTCATTTATATGCTCATATTTTTTTAAATATTTCTTGAACTTTTTTAATATCATTAACTGCATATCAAATATATACTGTTCTATCAAAAATACTTAAATCTTCATTACTTGTATTAGTAGATTTATAAGTTGTAGTTTTAATATTATTTAAAACTGCTCATTTTGTTTCAAAGAATAGCATTGGATCAATGGTATTTGCACTTAATTCATCAAAACATATTCATTCTTCACTTATTTTGTAATAACTAAAAGGACATGCTTTATAATTATAATAATAAGGATGAAATGGTGTTTTTAAATCTATTTGTATATGTAAATGATTTCACGTAGAATTTCATGTAGAACCTACTTCTCATATTTTTGTTCAAACCTTTATTACATCTCACACTTTTATATCAATTTTAGATAGATGTAAGTAATTTGAAACTATATATTTACCATTTATATTATGTTCAATAGATATAACTAATCATTCCATAATATCACTTTTTGCTTTAATTACTTTTCAATCAGCAATAGTATATACAGGAGTTCATTTTGAAGTAGCTATATCAGTTCAAATATGTCATCAGTTTCACACATCCCAACCATATTTATAACTAGATCCCCATAATACTGTGTATAATCTTGTAAAATCATTATAACCTCAGTTTTGAGTAGCATATTTTTTATAATCTTTTGTATTTAATACTGGTAAATCTTGTTTACAGTCAGATCATAAAGTGCTAAATTCTTTAAATCTACAGTTTAATTTTGATACTACCTTTAATGGGTAAATTACTTTATCAGAATTACTTGCTGCGTTCGTTCAATTAGGATTCAATAATACTAGTAATAGTGTTATTATAATGAATCCAGGAAAAAACTTTTTTATGTTTTTTATAGTTTTCATAATATCTTTATTTTTGAAATAATTTATTTTAAATAATCATTTTTTATATATAATATTACTTATATTAAGTACTTGCAGATACTAAACATAATTATATATAGTTACTTGACTTTTTAAATTTGTATATTTAAATTAATTTCTGTACATATATTACAACATAGAAAACTATTATTGTCAAAGAATTAACACTTTTATTTTAATGTTATTTCTAATAAACTTTATTATTCCCTATTTAATAGGAAAATATCTAATATTTTATTAGACTTGATTATTTAACTTATTGATGTTTTATATATTAAAATCATTAAAATTATGAACTTTAAACTAACAATAACAAATATTTTAATTTTAATATCATTTATTGCTACTATTTTTGCTTATTATATTCCTAGTTTGTATATTTTTTGAATTAATAACTATTTCTTAAAAGATGGAGTATATTATATTTATATTATTCAATTTTTTACTGGAACATTTTTACATGGTTCATTTTTTCATTTTTGAGCTAATGCTTTATTTTTATTTTTGTTTTGAAATATTTTAGAGTTAATGATGTGAAGAAATAAATATGTATTATTTTTCTTATTTATAACATTGTTTGATTGAATTGGTTTATCTCTATTAAGCAATTGAAATACTATATGAATTAGTTGATTTTGTATGGCACTTATTTCATATTACACTTTAGAATTGAAATATAAAAATAATCCTGAGTATAAATGATGAATCACTGCTTTAATTATAAATATATGAATAGGTTTTGTTCCATGAATTAGCTTATTGTGACACTTGCTAGGAGCTATTTGAGGGGTTTTATATTATTTTTTAAATAAAAAATATCTTAAACTACAATTAGTTTGAGAAATTAAAGCTATAAAAAGCTAAGGATTATATCCTTAGCTTTTTATTAAATAAGTATTTTTTCTAATTCAAACTTAAAATCATTTTCTTCAGTACCATTTAATTTTCATGATTTCATTTTTTTATCTATATTTATTAAATTTGTATATAGTTTTTCTAATTCTTCATAATTTATTTTATAAGTCTTGTTAATTAAGAAGCTTCTATTTCATAAATTTAATATTTCTGAAATTTGTGAGTTTTGCTTTTTTAAATATTTTAATTTGTATATGTATGTGCTTGTTCTTAAATTTGCAATTAAATTATTATATAAAGCATATATAGTGGTATCGTTTAAAATTATCTCTATTTGTTTTATAGCTTTTACAGTGTTTTTATTAAGAATATTATCTATTACTTGAAATATGCTTTCTTCAAGTTCTGGTATTATAATTTCAGTAATTTCTTTAGTATCTATTTTTTCAAAAATTATAAGAAGTTTTTCTATTTCTGATATTATCTTATTTAAATTTCATGATTTATATCTAATTATAGTATTTATTCATGAATTAGTTATTTTTGTTCAGTACTTATTAGTTATTATTTTAAATAAATCTGAATCATCTTTTGTATTGAATTCTTTGAATTCAGATATCTTTTTAAGTTCTTTATAAAATTTGGATCTCTTATCGGGATTTACAGAGTTAAATAAAATAATATTTTCATTAGGTATATTCTTTAGTGCTTTTGTGAAAAAAACTTGTTTTTCTTCTGATATTTTATCATTTAAATCTATAATAATTAATTTTTTTTCTGCTAAAAAACTAATAGATGAAATATTTTCAATTAAAAAATTGTTATCTACTGATTCTATATCTTTAATATGTATCATATTGAAATCTCAAAATTTAGATATAAATTTATCTTTCCAAGCCTTTACTTGTTGTTTAATTAAAAAATCAGAGTTTCATGTAAAA
>JALSMB010000004.1 GCA_026988025.1 Candidatus Altimarinota bacterium
TTTCCCTAATTTTTATTTTAAAATATGCTTATAAAACTATTAAATACATTCTTAGTTATAATAACTATTTCTTTGATAAATATTACTAATTCAAATGCTGCTGAATTAAGTATTTTTGCTAGTTGAGAAACAATAAAAGAATTAAATCAAAGTATTAAAAAATTAGATAAAGAAAGTAACGAGATAGATAATGATTTTAATGAACTTAATACTGATTTACAATTAAAAACTTTTTTAAGATCAAATCTTTCAAGATACGAATTCAAAAAAATCAAATCTATAGTTTCAACTTATAATGAAGATACTTCAAAAATAAATGAATTATTGATACTTAATGCAAAAAAACATAATGGAATATTAATTGAAAGAAAAAAATTATTAGAGATAAAAAGAGTTTTTTATAATTGATTAATACCTTATATTAATATTGATTTTAAAAAAGATTATTTAGAATATATTAGAAGAGATGCTGAATTATTTAAAAAACAGAATATAGTTTCTGTGAATATTGAAGTAAAAAAAGAAATTTTAGATAAAAAAGTTACAAGGATAGAATCAGAAATAATCAAACATAAAGAATATATTAAAGATAGTATTAAAAAAATTATTGAATCTAGACTTGATTTGAAAATTAAAAATTTGAGTGAAAATGAAACTTTCAAAGTTCTTAATGAAAAGTCTAAAATTAAAGTTTTAGATAAAACTATTAGAAAAATAAAAATAAAATTAAAAAATTTAGAAAACTCTAGAATATTATCAGTTACTTGATCAATTGATTCAACTAATATATCTGTTTCAAATAATAAAATAGATACATATAGAATTGCTGTTAATAAATTAGAAGAATTTCAAAAATCATTAATTAAATAATAAAAACAGTATTTTTAAATACTGTTTTTATATTTTCCAATTAAAAAACTTTCATAAGTCTAATCTTTCATCATCAAATTTGAATAACTTTCAGTCTTTTTTTAACATTCTTAAAACTTCATCTACTATTTTTCATGAAACATCTTTTCAATAAAGATGTTTTTTATTTATCATTTTTTTATTTCAAATAGCTCATTTAACTATCTCAACAATAAGTTTTGAATTTATTGGTGGAGCTATGATATTTGTTCAGGCTAAAATTGTCTCTGTTCTGTCACTACCAAATCTAACTGTAACACATGGTACTCATACTATATTTGCTTCTTCTTGCATACTTCAAGAATCCGTAACAACTGCTCATGCTTTAGAAATCATATCTATAACTTCAGCATGATGAGCTAAAGCTGGTCAGTATGCAAAATTTTCTTTATATTTTATTTTTAATTCTTCTATATCTTTTCTAAGACCATAATTATCTATTGCAAATTCTGATGCATATAGACCTAAAAAACATACATATATTCAATCTTCTATTAATTTTTTTATGGCATTGTATATAACCATAAATCTTTCTTTTTTTTGCGTATTTTCTCTTCTATGAATTGTGATAAATATAAAGGGTTTTCATTTCATATTTGGAAATTTTGTAAATGCTGTTGAGTTTGGAATTTTGTGTTTTGAAATTTCAATTGCATCAGCTACTGTATTCCCTACTACTTTTATATGCTCTTTGGGGAAACCCTCATCTATAAGTGTTTTTTTGTATAATTCAACAGGTGCTGCAAAAAATCAAGTAGATCATTCTATAGCTCTTGTATCAAACTGTTCTGGATATGGTTCAATACTACCTCTTTCATATACATCAAATGATTGTAGTGATTTATAATATTCTTCCCAATTAAATTTTCATTTTTCAAAACCTTCAAATAGGTTATAGTAAAATTCTTTAGATGGTGTAAATGTTCTAATTCATGCTTCAACATGAACTACTGCAAATTTATTTAAAAATGCTGCTTTATCAGCTGTAGTTGCAGTCATTGTATCTCAATGAACATAAGGTACGGGTATCTTTTTATAATCATTATATATTTTTATAAGAAGATCTCATAATCTTTCTACTATCAAAGAGTATTTTTTATGAATATCTCAGAAGATATTTAGATTTACATCTACATCCATGTTGAATTCAGATAGTACTCATTTACTTAAATTATAATCATAATGTTGTCAAGTATGAACAAGTATAACTAATTCCCCTCTATTTTTAAGTTCTAAATATAATGGTGCTTGTTTTATTATATCAGGCTTAGTTGCTATCATTATAATATGAGCATATTTATTTTCAGTATTTTCTAAATCAAACCAAAAATTATCTCTAATAAATATTTTATTTTCTTCTAAATTATTTTTAGTCATAAAAAGTGTATATAATTAATTATTTCATTAATTATATACACTTTTTATTAGTTGCAAGTTATGTTCTAAATAAAACTCAAATTATTATACATATAGCTACAAACAATGTAACTATTATATCTTTTTTAGTTGGTATTTCTTTTAAAATAAAATATCATAATATGTATATGAAGCCTAGGTAAAGTAAACTTAGTAGACTCGTAAGTACAACTCATAGAGTTGAATACATAGTTAATGCTATTAATATTGATGTTATTACTATAGTATTTGCTATAATTAATAATTTAATATATTGTTTTGTTAATAATTTTATTTCTGAAAATTCTTTTTTAAATGTTATTAATATTAAAGATATAGTTACTACTAATATTGTTTCAGTAAAATAGAAGCTTGCAGGATTAAATTTTGTTAGAAAATATATTACAGCAAATATTTGAAATGATTTAATAATTGATGATATTAGTACCATTAAACTGTATTTATTAAATTTGAATTTTTTATAATCTATACTAGTTAATATAACTACTAAAGAAGCACTTATAGCACTTAAAAAAGTAATAAAATTAGCTCTTTCGGTAGATATAAAAATAAATCATATAATTATTGGAAAAACTTGGAATAACATTGCATATGGCTGAAGGGTTGAAACTTTTTCATTAGCATAAGCTGTCCTTCTAAGAGGATATGTTATATAAAGTCATATTGTTGCAATAACTAATAATAATAAATCATTATTAGTTATTTCTGCTTGTATATAATTATAATCAAAAAATCAAAAAATAAATAATATTGATATTATTATCAAATGATATCATCTATTAAATAATGTTTGTAAATTATTTCAAATTTTTTTATTTTCAACAATTTTTTTTGTTAATACCATTCATGTAGCATTAAGTAATGATTGGAAAATTCATAATAATATAGTCATTTTTTTTATTTAAAATAATATCAAATTCAAATTAATACAATAACTGTAAAAGCTAAAATGATTTGTTTTTTTGTAGGAGTATCGTTTAATATGAATTTCATTGATAGTATAGAAAAAACAATAGTAATAAAGCTTAATAATGAAGCTATTAATACTCAACTAGTCTCTATTATAAACATTCATAATATAAATGATCACCGTCAAATAGTAGATGAGATTATTCTATATTTATAAAAACTTCTAGATTGTTTAACTATTTGTTTAAAATCATTTTTTAATAATATATTAAGTGATGTATGAAATATTAGATATACTAATATGACAACTGCAAATACATCCATTGTACCGTACGAAAGTAATATACTTCACATTATAAGTGTTGCAATTGCATACAATAATTTAACTAATATATATTTAATTATAATTGTTTCTAGTTTAAAATTTTTATAGTCTATACTTAATAATAATATTATTATAAATGTAAATATGGCTACAATTAGTGTAGTTACACTTGTGTATCATGCATTTCAATAAAAAAGTATAAATCAAATAACTATTATGAATAATTTATCAAAACTCGTATATGGAAGTATCTTTGAAATTTTAACCTTTTTATATATTCATGCTTCTAAAATAGCTCATAGTCAATCTACACATCAAGCTAATATTAATAATACTAGCACCTTATAATTTGAAAATATTTCCGAATTAATTCAAAGTAAAAATACCAGACTATAAATAAAAACTATACCAATCATTGGTCATATTAAAACAAAAAGTGGATTAGGTAGATTTGAATGATCTGATGATTTTTTCCGATATGCTCATCATAATGATCACATTATAGATGTAATTATTCAAAGTATTATGCTCATATTTTTATTTAAAGTAATATCAAATTCAGATTAATATTAGCACCATAAATGCTAGATGTATTTGTTTTTTAGTTGGTGTATCATTTAAGATAAATTTCATAGAAAGTATATTAAATACTATACCTAAAAATCACAATAATGTTGCTACAATTAATCATGATGTTTGTAGTATGTATAATCATATAATATAAGCTGTCCGACCTAGAATCGTAGCTCATACTCTGCTTATATAAAATGTTTTAGATTGAGTTAATAAACTTTTAAATGAGTCTTTTAATATAAATGCAATAATAGTATATATAATTAATTCAAAGAATAGATTCAAGGCTACAAATGTTATATTTGTATATTTAATTAACAATAATCATATAGCTACTACAGTTATGGCTTTAATAAATTTTTGTAGTGAAAATAATCAAATTGATTTAGGTATTTTTATATTCTTAAAATCAATTGTTAATACTATTATTAATACTATAGTTAATAATGTAGTTCATAGAGTTATTATTGAAGTTTCTTTATCAGTTCAATAATATAGCACATATCATATTATTACAATAAATAATTTATCTAGATTATTATATGGTAACATTTCAGATAATTTTACAGTTTTTAGAACATGTAATTGTAAATATGTGTTAATTATAGATACTATAGTGATTACTAATCATAATAATAAAAAACTATAATCTGTAATTATTGAATATTGAATTCAAAAAGTATAATTAAGAAAAATAACCATTCAAACTCAAAAAACAAATGCAAAATACTTAAACATTGTTTTTGATAATTTTCAATTATCTAGTGCTTTTTTCCGAAATGATAATGATGCAGAGTCAAATGCGGCTGAAATAACTCATAATACTATAGCGAACATTTATTTTAGTTATATATATAATTTACTTAGTTACTTCTGTGAAAAAATCTTTAATTTTCTTCCATATACTTCTTGTATCCTCTTTCTTTCAAAATTTCTTTATATCAACTTCTTTTAAACTGTCTTTTACATCTATTGTATTTTCTTGAACTATAATTAGATTTTTATCTAATACTGTCAAAAAACCTGAAAATAAATTTAAACCCATAGCAGAGTCAGGATTTATTTTATTTGCAATTAATGTTAAAGAAGAATCTAATCTAGTAAGTAATTGTACTCTAAAAATATCATCAGTTAAGGCTTTAGAATAATCTTCTTTTGTTATTCTTAATTCAGCTGGTATATATTTATCTATATCTTTTATTTCATCTATTTGATCTATTTTTTCAAATATTTCCTTAATAGCTTCTTCTCATATGTCTTCTCAGTCAACTATTTGTTCAGCAACATCTTTTGATATTATTCATTTCTCAACTAATTCTTTTAATGCCATTAGATCTTCTTCAGATTTTAATTCAACTGAAATTTTTTCTTTAATCTTTTCATGTTCAAGTTTTTTTACTTCATTATTTATTAATTCTTTTTCCGTTAATTTCTTTTTCTTTTTTTCTTCTTCGTTTAATGCTCAAGATTCAATTCACATATACACTTTAAATTATTAAATAAATTTTATTTATAATATACTTTTTTAGTTTTTTTTCAATTTATTATTTGTTTTTTTATGTATATTATCATATACTTTAAATTGTTTAATTTTTAATAAAAATTTTTATGTGAATTATAATATTAGTAATTGAGGGATTAATCTGATTATGATTATTTCTTATCCCAGAATTTGGTATATTTATTTGAGGATTTTATTTCTTCTTTTTATTCTATTCAGGTATAGTTATAGTAAAACCAAACACGGTTAGATCAAAAGAAGTATTTGGTAAATATACTGGTGTATTAAGACAATGATTTAATTTAGTTATTCCTTTTATAACTTCTACTATTAAACAAGATTTATTCAGAAAAAACTTTCCTGTTGAAGTTGAATGAGTTACTCAAGATAATGTAACAGGATATATTTGATTAAATGTTATATATTATGTAAATGATGATTCTGATAATTCTTTAAATTGAAATATTTATAAATCAATTTATAATATTGATGATCCTAAAACTATGATGAGATCTACAATTGACGAACAATTAAGAGCAATGATGGTTACGTTTACTCATAAAAATATCTTTGCAAAGAGAGAAGAAATTGGTGAAGTAATTGAACAAAGATTAAGAGAAAAATTATCAACTTTTTGATTTACACTTGATTCTATACAAGTAAGAGATGTAAAGTTAGAAAGTAAAGTAATGGCAGCTATGAATAAAATAGTTGAAAATGAAAAAATAAAGGAAGCAACATTAGGTGAAGCTGAAGCAAAAAAAATATTACAAGTTAAAGAAGCTGAGGCAGAAAAAGAATCAAAAATACTTTTATGAGAAGGTATGGCTGGTCAAAGAATGAAAATTGCTGAATGATTTAAAGAATCTGTGGATTTAATAAAAATGACTGATGATTCATTGAATGCTGAAAAAGTATTAGCATTTTTACTTGACTCATCTAGAATTGAAACATTATGAGCGATTTGATCAGAACAAAATTCTAAATTAATTTATCTTAATGAAGATTTAGAATGAAGAAGTTCAAAATTAATTTCAGGTAGTGAAATAATGGAAAAATAAAAACGAGCTATGCTCGTTTTTATTTTTAATAAATATCTGATAAAATATCTTTAATTTCTATGTACCTTTGTTGTTTTCTACATTCAGTAGTTCTATGTTTTCTAGTATATATTTTTTTCACTTTAGAATAATTATATCATCTTTCGTAAATCATTTGTTATATATTATTAATAAACAATTACATAATAACATAAATTTATAATATTTGTCAAAAAAAGAGTAAAACCGTAGTTTTACTCTAACATTAATATGGTCTATTCTCCATATGTAAGTTTATTCATAAGTTCTTTTACTGATAATAGGTTTTTAACTCTATATCCATTTGAACCAATAAAAAACATTGCAGTATCCTTTCTTTCCAATATAGTGTCAGACAATCTATCCGCTATACAGAAGCCAACTTTTCTAGCACCTTTACCATGTTCACATGGTAAAACACAATTTGAAACACAATTTATAGGAGGAGCTAACCTGTCTTTATTACTTTTGACATTGTTAGTTAAATCGTGTTCAATTGCATTTGTTAATTTGTTTTTAATTTTTCTACTTGGAAAACCTACTGGTGAACCACCTAAGAAAATATCTTCCTCTTTACAATCTATAACTGCTTGTTTATAGAAAGATGGAGCATCACATTCATGTGTTGCTACAAATCTAGTACCCATTTGAACTGCAGAACAACCAATTTTGATATAATATTCAATATCTGTTTTATCCCATATACCACCAGCTGCTATAATTGGAAAATTTCCCCATTTTTTTGCTTCCTCAATTACTTGTGGAACAATGATTTCAAGTTGATTTTCATCTAATAAACATTCTTCTACAGAGTGAAATCCTTGATGTCCACCACTTTTAGGACCTTCAACAATAACTGCATCAGGAATTTTACCTTTTCTCTTCCATTTCATACAAATTACCTTTAATGCTCTGGCACTTGATACTATTGGTATTAATGCTACATTTGGATAATCTTTTGTGAGCTCTGGTAAATTTATAGGTAATCCTGCTCCAGATATAATTATATCTGTACCAGCTTTACATGCAGATAAAACACTTTCTTTATAGCCTGATAAAGCAAACATAATATTAGCTGCTAATGGTTTATCACCACAAATTTTTCTAGCATTTTTATATATTTCTATTAATGCTTCTTCTGAGTTACACTCAATAGGGTTAGGTCTTCCATTTTTTGTAATATCAAAATACTTAGGATATTGATAATAACCTGTTCCAACTGTACTAATTACTCCTAATCCACCTTCTTTAGAAACTGAACCAGCTAATTGATCCCAACTAATTCCTACACCCATACCTCCCTGAATAATAGGTTTTTCAATGAGATAATTACCAATTTTAAACGATTTAAACTGCATAACAGCTCCTTTTTTATTTTTCTTATGGACTCTATTGTATACTATACCATATAGTATAAAAAAGAATCCAAAATGTCTTATTTGGACAATGTATTTATAATTATAATATTTTAAAAGTCAAAAAAACCAGAATATTTTATTCTGGTTTTTTGTAATAATATCACCTATTTATTCTTCTTGTAGTTTCTACCAACCAATTTAACCAGTATTTATGTGATAAAATCAAATCTTGAGCATGTAATAAACTATAATCATAACCTCAAAATTTTCTTTTAAATTTAGTTACTCATGCTATTGGATGTTTTGGATTGTTATCAGGTGAAACTCACCAAAAATTATATGTAGTGCATTCATCTCTTTTAGCCTTTTTAATTGCTTCCCACTGACATAAATAATTTGGTGAAAATTTTGGATTTTTAATATCTGATGCTGCTATATAATATACACATGTCTTTCAAAATTTTATTGTCATTAATATTGATTCAGTCTTTCACTTATAAGAAGCTGATATTGTTGAAATATTACTTCAGAAAACTTTATATAAATTTTTAATAAAATCTATAGAAAAAGCTGAATAGGTTCTTTTTCAATTATTTCTATGTGCATGAGTTTGATGCATTTCAATTAATTTTTCAATATGATCAATTTTATTATCTATTCTTATTTCAACACCTTCTTTTATTGCCCTATTTATATAATATCTATCTTTCTTTTTTATATTATTTAGTAATTCTGTTTCTGAAATAGTCAGATCAAGTATATTTGTATCTTCTGCATGTTCATGCATTGGAGCATTGATAAATTTCAATTTTTTAAATTTATTTTTATTTTCAATTGTATTTGTGATTGGTGAATTAAATCTAATGAAACTCATATTGTCTAATATGGCTAATGTTTTTAATTCATCTATTATTTCATTTAGAATGATAAAAAAATTTCATTTAATTATTGGTCAATGTGGAATGAAATAATAATTTCATCTTTTTGCATTAATTTTTATTAAAAGAAAAACTCATATTAATTTTGTATCCTTGTATATTCAATATCTAATTATAGTTTTTCTTGATAATTCTTGAAATTCTCACCATTCCCACGATTGTAAAAAACTATAAAAAGTAACATTTGAATTTATTATAAAATTATTCCATATATTTTTATCTAAAATTTCTTGTAATTTATACATTATTAAAATTTATTTATTAATTTAATTATTTCCTCAGCATCATTTTTAGATATATTTATATTATTTGGTAATAGTAATATTCTTTTACTTATATCTTCAGCAATAGGACATGATTTTTGAATATATTTTGCCTTTTTTGAATTGGTTCCTAATGGTACTATATTAGTTAATGACCATGTTTTTCATAATAGAATATTATTTTTTTTGAAATACTTGTAAAATTTTTCAACTTCATTTTCATTTTTTAAAATAATAGGATATCTATAATAATTATTTAACTCATTTTTTTTAGTTTTAAATAAGTGTTTTATTTTTTTATTATCAATTCATTCATTATAAATATTAGATATTTTTATATTATGTTTAATAATATTCTCTATTTTATTTAATTGATTTATTCATAGATAAGCTAATGAGTTTGGGAGTGATAAATTAAAGTTTTTAAATTTACATTCTTTTTCGGAAACTGTTAATATTTCTGTTATTAAACTTAATTTTCTTGAAAGGTATATAATTAATTTTCATATTACTCATATATTATAAAATGTATAAGCTTCTTTTGCTGCTAAATTATAATTTAAATTTCTTAATGTAAGTAATATTGATGGTAATTTGAGTTTTGATTTAATTTTATTTATAGATTTAAAATATCTTTCATTATTTATAAGTAGTAATCATCATGTAATACTTGAAATAACTTTGTCTCTTCATGTAGAAAAAATTGCAAAATCTCAAAATGTACCTAATTTCTGTCAATTGACTTCAGATCATAAACTATGAGCACAATCCTCGATAATTAATATATTAAATTTTTTAGCAATTGTTATGATTTTTTTAATATCTGATGGTTTTCAAAATGTATGCTGTATAATTATAACTTTTGTTTTATTGTTTATATTTTCTTTTATTGATTCTATATTAATTCATAAATCTTTTTTATTTATATCACTATAAATAATTTTTCATCAAGATTGTATTACTGCATTTGAAACAGTTACACATGTGTATCATGACACAATAATTTCATCATTTTTTTTAATTCATATTATTTTTAATGTATGATAAAGTGCGCTTCTTCAATTGTAAAATGATAATATTTTAGATTTTTTTATTTTTAAGTAATTTTTAAAGTTATTTTCAAATTTTAAAATATCTTTTCATGATCTTAATAATGGTAATCTAAAAGTCATTAAATACATACTATCAAGGTATTGAGATAGTGATATAGTAGTAAAAAAATCTGCAATTAATGTTTTTTTTATCATTTTATTTTAATTTATTTAAATATTTTTGTGTTCATCTTCATTCAAATAATATTATACTTTTTTCATTAATATCTTTTATATTATTAATTATATTTTTTTTATTAAATCATCAATCTATTAATCATTTTATAAAAATTTGTTTATAATTTATTCAACAAAATAAAACTTTATTTATTTTTTTTCATCTTGCAATAAATTCTCATATAGCATAATGTATTGAATTGGATCATTCTCATAGCTCTAATATATCATCCATTATTAAAATTTTTTTTCATTTAAAACTATTCATTGCATCGAGTCATGCATACAATCAATCTTCAGATAAATTATATGAATCATCTATTAATATATGTTTTTTATGCTTAATTATATTTAATGTATTTTTTGGTGTTTTTATATTTTTTAAATATTCTTTTATTTCTAATGTTTTTAATCATTGATCGTAACAAAATGCTATTATTCATGTAAGATTTAATATATTATGCTCTCAAAGTAATTTTGTTTCAAATAAAAAGCTATTTTTTTTATATATAAATTCAAATTTTGTTACTCATTTTTTTATTTCAACTATATTATATATAGCATTCGATCAATTAAATTTTCAATATTTTACAATTTTTAATTTTTTATCAAATTTTGTTTCTCTAATATATTGATCATTCCAGTTTACATACAAAACTCAATTATTTTTCAATATACTTTTAGCTATTTCTGATTTTCAAATTTTAATATTATCTTGTGATCAGAAAAGAGCTATATGTTGGTTACCTATTGCAGTTAAAAATCAATATTTATGGTTTACTATTTTTCATAATAATTCTATTTCTCATATTTTATATGCTCACATTTCAGCAACAAAATAATCATATGAATTTTTAAGTTTGTTTAATATTAAATCAGAAATTCATAACTCGGTATTTATATTATCCGGTGTTTTTAATGTATTTCAATGCTGTTCTAATATCGATGATAAATATTCTTTTACTGATGATTTTCAATAACTTCCTGTTATTCATATTTTTATAATATTATTTATTCTTTTTGATTTTTTTATTGCTTTGTTAATTTTTTTTAGTTTTATTTTATTTACTAATGGTCATAAAATAAATATAATTAATAAAATAATCAATGGGGCAATTAAATATAATAATAATATGTAACTATATATATAACTTCATAGATTTAGAATTACTATAAATGATATATCTATTATAAATCAAGTAAATAATAAACTAATAATTAGTAATAATCTTGATGTAAGTTTTGGTTTAATAAAGTGTCATGTAAGTAGTTTACGAAAAATAAATATATTTTGCATTATTAAAAATAGAAACATAACATTTATAACAATTATTTCAAATGCAGGATTAAAATAAATAATAAGTGATAAAAACAATAGTGGTAATTCAACTACTGTCCATATATTTATTATTGCTGATTTTCATTGAGGTGTAGATAGGTATTCCTTTATTCTATCCCATCTATATTCTTTTAATTGAATAAGATATAGCCAAAATGAATATTTATACAGTATAGGTAATATTGCTAATAATAAAATTATATAATGTTCAAAAATCATAAATTATATATTGTTTAAAAAAGTATTTATTAATTTTTCGGGGTTACTTAAATGTATTCAATGTTTTTCATTTTCTAGTACTATTATTTTTGAATTTTTTATATTGTTTCTCATGAAATTTCAATCACTAATTGGTGTATAGGTATCATTTTCTCACCATATTAATAGAGTATAATTATTTATATTTTTAATTTCATTTTGTAAATCTGATGAAATCATATTCAAATATGTTTGTTTTAAATTTGGGTTTTTTTCTGCATTTAAATAATCTTGTCCTCAAATAATTTTATAAAATAAAATTCTTATTTTTTTAAAGATAAAAATTTTTTTTAAAAATTTAAAATTATTAATTATTTTTCATAAAATTTTTCTTTTAAAACTCCTTTTTTTATCATTTCTAATTCATGCAGAATTATTAAGTACTAATCTTGAAATATTTATTTTTCATCTAATTGCTATTTTTATAGCAATTGCTCATCAATTTGAGTGTCACCATAATATAATATTGTTTAATCAAAGTTTTTTAATGAATTCTTCTATCACTATAGCATATTCATCTAAATCAAATACTTTATTTAATTTAGTTTTTCAAAATCCTGGTAAATCAGGAATTATAACATTAAATCAATTTTGAAATAATAATTCTCATGCAATAAGCCAACTTTGACTACTTCATCACCAACCATGTAATATAACAATAGTTTCAGTATTTTCTGGATTTATAAAATCTTCATAATTTATTTCTAAATTAGTTTTTTTGACAGTTGTTTTGATGTTTTTTACCATAAAAAATAAGAAGTAATTAATTACTTCTTATTTTAGGTAAAAAGCTAATATATTCAAATAATTTTATGCTTTTCTAACAGGTGCAATTCTAATATTCATTTTTTTAGTTCATTTTCATGAAAATGCTATTTCTGCTAATTCTCAATTTAGAGAAGTAATTATTCATCATCCAAATTTTGGGTGAGATACTCTATCTCATCTAGCAAATTGTGATACATCATTATTTGCTAGTACTTTGATTTTTGGTGGATTAGAAAATCATCATGTATTATTTCAAAAACTGAATCATTCACTATTTCAAGTTAAATTATTTCATGAAAAAATTGAGGAATTTCAAGATTTTGTAAATTCTCACATATCATAATCTTCTATATGTTCTTTTGGAATTTCTTTCATAAATCTTGATTCTGGATTTCTAACATAATCTCAAAAATGAAATCTTTCTTTAGCTCTACTTATATAGAGTTCTTCTCTAGCTCTAGTCATTGCTACATACATAAGTCTCCTTTCTTCTTCTAATGCATGTGAGTCATTCATAGATCTGAAACTTGGAAATATACCATCTTCTAATCAAGTTACAAATACTCTTTTTTGTTCTAATCATTTAGAAGTATGAATAGTCATTAATGTTACATAGTCTGGCCTTTCGTCATTTTTATCCATATCGGTAATAAGAGCTACTTCTTCCAAAAATATAGCTAAACTTTCTCTTGGTTCCATACCATTATACTCTGTTGCTACATTTACAAGTTCATCAATATTTTCTAATTTTGCATCTTTTTCTTCTTTTGATAATCAATCTGTAATATATTCTTCATATTTAATAGCTTTTATTATTTCTCTTATTAATTCTGAAACTACTAGTTTTTCAGAATTTTTAACTAATTCTGTAAATATTTCATTAAATAGTGCAATAGCTTTTTTAGCAGCAGGCTTAATTTCTTCTACTTCATCAATATTTTCAATTATTTGAGGGTAAGTTAATCAAAATTGTTCTTTGTAATTATCTAATGTTTCTATACTTTTTGCTCATATTTTTCTAGTAGGAGTATTGATAATTCTTTTCATTGAAACTACATCATTTTGATTATGAATAACTCTTAAATATCCTAATAAGTCTTTTATTTCTTTTCTATCATAAAACTTTTGACCTCAAATAACTCTATATGGAATATTTGATATCATTAAAGCTTCTTCTATCTTTCTTGATTGAGCGTTTGTACGATATAAAATAAGGTTGTCTATATAATCTCACTCGGATTCTTTAATAATATTAGATATAATACTTGCTTCTATTTTATCATCATGTGCTTCTATATAGCTAATATGTTCTCATTCATTATTTTCCGTCCATAATTCTTTTTTAATACCACTAGTGTTGTTTTTTATTACTGCATTTGCTCATGCTATGATTTTTTTTGTTGATCTATAGTTTTGTTCTAATTTAACTATTAATGCATCTGAATAGTCTTTTCTAAAATTAATAATATTTCTCATATCTGCTCATCTCCATGAATATATTGACTGACTATCATCACCTACTACTGCTAAGTTCCTATATTTTTCTGCTAATAATTTAACTATTTCATATTGTGGTGCATTTGTATCTTGATACTCATCAATCATTAAATATTTGTATTTTTCTTGATATTCATCAAGAATTTTAGGTATTCTTAAAATAGCTAAAGTTTTAACTAGTATATCATCAAAATCTAGAGCATTATTCATAGCTAGATTTTTTTCATACTCAATATATGCTTTATAAACAACTTCTTTTATACTTGAATCAATTTCTTTTTCATATCATTTTGAAGTAATTAGATTATTTTTAGCATTACTTATGAAAAATGCTATTTGCCTTGCTGGAAATTCCTTTTCTTCTAAATGAAGTGTATTTTTTAAAATAGATTTTAAAACTGATAATTTATCTGATTCATCATATATTACAAAATCTTTTTTTAGTCCTATATTTAATTCTTCAGGTAAATATTTTGATAAGATATCTTTTAGTATAAAAATTCAAATAGAGTGAAAAGTTCATACAGTTGGAAAATTTCATTGTACATATACACTTCTAGGTGGATTTACTCATAAAACTTTAGCTACCCTTTCCCTCATTTCACTTGCTGCTTTATTAGTAAATGTTACCATTAGTATATTTGTAGGATTTATATTTCTTTCTCTTATCATATACTCAACTCTTGCAGTCAGTGTTGCAGTTTTTCAACTTCATGCTCAAGCAATTATTAAAAGTGGTCATTCTATTTTATTTTTTGCTTCTTCTTGTTTTGGATTTAAATTCATTTAATTTTTATTAATTTTATTAGTCTAAAAATACTAAAAAAACTATATTTTTCAATATAGTTTTTTGTTTTATGTTAAAAATTATTTTACTCAAAACATTTTAAATATATCAATTTCAATAGAATTTTTATTATCAAAATATATATTTTGGTTTCTGAGAAAATTAATTTTGTAGTTTACATCTATATTATTTGTTATGATTATATTTGTTAATCACTTATTTCTATTATTTACTTCCTTGTATGATGATTGATTAAATGCTTTATTTATAGTGGAAAATAAATTTTTTGAAAAGTCACTTTTTAGTTCTGAATCTATAATAATATTTATATAAATATTATTTGATATATCTTTTAGTTTTACAAAGAAATCATATGTTAATAGTTGGCTTGGTGGAGATTTTCATGTATATGCATCTACTAAAATTAAGTCATATTTTTTATTTATATTATTTAAGAAATATCTTGTAGGATTACTATAGAAAACTATTTTTTTTGATAATTGTTTTTGCAAAAAATATTTTTGAGTTATTTCTTTTAGTGATGAATCTATATCAATTACATCAATAGATTGAACATATTTTAATTTAGAAATATCATTAGGAAATGTAAATCATGCAGCTCATATAACTAATATATTTTCTGCTTTTATTTCTTTTACTTTATTTTCTACCTCATTTATATAATTAAACAAGCTTTTATTAGTTTCTGTATTAATTCAAGATGAATATCATCATTCAATAGAAAAATATCGTTTATTAGCATATTCATATATGTCGATATTATGGTATGCATTTGATATACTATATATTTTATTTTTATTTAGATTTAAATTATTTGTAATTAAGATTGTGATTAAAAATATTAAAAGGAAAACTATTATATTTTGTATTTTTTTATATTTTTTTTCTGAAATAGTTAACAGAAATGCTGATAATAATAAAAATATAGGTGATATAATTGATGTTTTAAATACTCATAATAAAGGAAAAAATAGTGTTGATGTAGCTATTGATCAGAAAAATGATCAAATAGTTGAATAAAATAATAATTTTCACATTTTCTCTCAACTATTTTCTCATTTAAGTAATTCAGATAGTAGAGGTATTGTCTGTGATGCTAAAAAAACAGGTATAAAAAATATTGTAAGTGAAGTTATGAAAATAGATAAAAAATAATTTCATGATTCATTTAGTAATAATGTTAATATACTTTTTGATAAAAGGAATGTTATAAAAAAATAATAAATACTAGCTATAAAAAGATTTGTTATTAATTTTTTTTTAATTTTATCTTTTTTTAATGATAATTTTCATCAAATATAATATCAATACGATAATGCTAACAGTATAACTCATAATATTATTGATGTTGATATAGAATTAGATCATATAATTGGTGTAAAAACTCTTAATGAAATTATTTCAACTGATAAAGTTGTAAATCATTCTAGAAATGCTATTAAATATACTATATATTTCATTATTTATAAAAGCTTAAAACATAATCATCAACAGTTTTTCATTCTAAAGCTCTTTCAAAATGAAGTTCCATCTTTTTGTATATTAAATCATTATTTAAAAAATTTACTCACATTACATTCCAAAGTCTGTATGCTTTTGCTTTTTCTAATTTGTGTAAAAAATTTGAGTATAATTCTTGTTTTCAATTATAAAAATCTTCTATATCATTTGCAAAATAATCCTCATTATATGTATCTGAAGGATTTTCATTTAATTCTATAAAATTAAATGAATTGAAACCAAAATGATAATATTTTACTGTATAATTATCTGAAAATCAGTAATTAATTTTCACTATATAATCTTTGTTTTTTAATAAAACATTTTTTAGATTATTTTCAGTATTTCAAAGATAATATGCTAAAAATCTATTATTTAATATGTCTAAAATTATTTTTTCTTGAGTATCAAAATCTCTTTTTTCATTATTTAGAGGTAATCATTTGAATACTCTGAATATTTCTAGAGTTCTATCTGGTTTTCTTCCGTCAAAATCTATTTCAGAAATAAAATCTGAATCTCACATAAATTTAAAATTTCATTTATCAATATTATATGATTTTCATGCTTCAAAGAAATCCATTAAAAAATCTGTTCTTCAATAGTTTTTTGCAATTTTCTTTTCTAATTTCACAAGTTCATTTAATGGTAAAACTTTTATTTGTCATATTTCTGAGTTAATTTTTCTAGGATATACTATTCCTTGTCCTATATAAATTCTCATAAAATTTTTTATTCTTGTGATGTCTTTGAAATCATAATCTTGATAATCAAATTTTTCATATTGCCAAGCTATTTCTCATTCCCTTGTTTCAATATAATTATTTACGAAATTTTCTCTTTCCTTCATTGTAGGTTGATCAAGCATTCATAAATTTCATTCTAATTCGTTTCTAGTTGAAAGATAAAGTACACTTTCAAATTTTCTCCTAGTAAATAATCAAAATAATACATTTTGAGCTTCTACTGTATCTGAAGGAAGAGTATCTACTTCAGTATAAACTATTTCTTTATCATTGCAGATTCATACAGTCATCACGTCATCTTCGTTTGTGATATATGTATTATCATAAACTAATGGATATATTTTTATACCTCTAATATCTATTTCATTTTTAGATTCTAATATTATATATCTTTGTCCTGGTAGATATTTATCTAAAAGAGGAGTTAAGTATGAAATTGTATTAGGTATTAATAATGTAGGTCTATTTTTAAGATTTTTATATAATTCAATAAATGTATAAGGATCAAAATGATCAACATGTGCATGAGAGATAAAAATAGCATCTAAATCTTCAAATTTAGAATAATCTAATTTTATCATAGGATTTCTTTGCATCATATCACCAAATGCATAATTTGATAACCAAGCATCAGACATTATTTTAATTTCTTCTCATTTTGAATTTTCTATAGTCACTATGAATTCTGAATGCCCTAAATAATCTATTTTCATAATTTTTTATTATTAATAATTTATATATTTAATATATGTATTAAATATTGAATTACAAGGCTTTATTTATATAGTTTTTAAGTTGAAAAATACTATTTTTTCTATATAATCCATTCAAATTTAAAATTAATTAATGATATGGAACAAAAAGGTATAAAAAAATGAGATATTTTAGAAAATATTTTAATAGAAAAGCTAGTTTTTGGTGGTAAAGGTTTTGCTAGATTAAAACATGAAAATGAAGATTTAGATTGAAGAGTAATATTTGTTACTTGATGAGCTATTCCTGGTACAATTGCTAATTTAAGAGTACTTAAAAAGAAAAAATCATTTCTTGATACACAAATCGTTGATATTGTTAAAAAATCTGATATAGAAATAGAGCATCCTACAAATAAATATGGTATGTCATGAGGTTGGAAATGGATAAATATTCCTTATGAAGAACAACTTAAAATTAAGGAGCAACAAGTTAAAGAAGCATTGAATATTGTAGAACAAAAACAAGCTAATCTACCTTTTTTGCCTATTGAAAGATCTCCTACTGTTGATTGATATAGAAATAAAGTTGAATTTAGTTTCTGAAAATTTCTTTCTGCTAGATTTTGAATAGAAGAGCATTTTAATCTTGGTTTTCATAAACAAGGTGAATTTTCAAAAATACAAGATATGGAAGGTTGTCCACTTATAGATGAACTTCAAAATGAGATATATAGAGAGTTTAAAACTTTTACTAAGACTTTAGGTTTACCTGTATATGATTCTATGAGATGAGAATGATTTTTTAGGCATTTAATGATTAGAAGAACTCACTTTGCAGATGAAATGATGTTATTGTTTTCTTTTAATCCTCATTATTTTGATACTAATACAAAATTAGATAAAGAAGAAAAACTTTGATTAATTAAAGAATTTTTAATTAAATTAGCTGATAAATATACAGTTATTAAATCAATATATTTTTCTCATAATCCCAATAAAGCAGATGTATGTATTGGTGATTTAGAATTAATTTATTGAGAACCTACTATAAAAGAAAATTTACAATGACTTAGTTTTAATATTTCCCCTACTTCATTTTTTCAAACAAATTCAACTTGAGCTGAAAAACTTTATTCTATGGTTTTAAATTATGCTCATAAAGATGATTTAAAAAATCAAACTGTTTTAGATTTATATGGTTGAACATGAACTATTTGAATGGTTTTTGCAAATGCTTGAGCAAAAAATGTGATTTCAGTTGAATTAGTTACTTCAGCATCAAAAGATTGAGAAAAAAATGCTAAGTTAAATAATCTAGATAATATATCTTTTGTAAATGCTAAAGTGGAAGATTTCTTAGATAAATATTTAAAAGATTGAAAAAAAGCAGACTTATTAATAATAGATCCAGCAAGAGCATGAATGCATCCAGATGCTTTACCAAATATATTAAAATTTAATACTAAGCAAATAATATATGTAAGTTGTAATCCTACAACTTTAGCAAGAGATTTATGATATATTTTAGATAATAGTGATTACAAAATAGAAAAAATTCAAGCAATGGATATGTTTCCACACACTCACCATATTGAAACAATTGTAAGTTTAATAAAATAAGATCATAAAAAGTCTTATTTTTTTATTATTAACAATAAAAAATAATTGTCAAAATTTGCATAAAATATTTTTATATGATATTATTTATATAATTAATTATTATATAAAATTTATGAACTATATTGAATTATTAAATAATGTGCTTGACTATGCTTCAAAGGAAAATTATCCTGATATTCATATAAATACCTGAGAAATAATTAAAATCAGAAATAAATCATGAGATATTGAGAATTTAAGTGTTATAAAAATTGGTGATAATGAAGTTAAGTTACCAATTATACCTTTAGAATGATTAAAATCTATTATTTTATGAATAGCTTGAGAATCATGATTTGATAAGTTTCAAAGAGATATGGAGTTAGATACTTCATATTCTTATGATGATTCTGATAGATATAGAGTGAATTGTTATATAGATACAGATTGATATTCTATAGCAATGAGAAGAATTCCAAATAAAATACCAACTCTTGTTGAATTATGATTAGGAGATCAGATTGAAAATATGTGTAATAAGTCTAAATGATTAATATTAGTAACTTGACCAACATGATCAGGTAAATCAACAAATATGGCATCTATGATTGATTATATTAATAAAAATAAAAAGAAACATATTATAACAATTGAGGATCCAGTTGAATTTGCAATTAAGTCAGAAAAATCATTAGTAAATCAAAGAGAAATTTGAAATCATACAAAATGATATGCAAATGCTATTAGAGCAGCTTTAAGAGAAGACCCAGATGTTATTATGATTTGAGAAATGAGGGATCCTGAAACAATTAAAGCAGCAATTACTTTAGCTGAAACAGGTCATTTGGTTATCTCAACACTACATACTAATGATTCAGTACAAACTGTTGATAGAATTGTTGATGTATTCCCTTGATCTCAACAAAAACAAATTAGAATGCAACTTGCAATGAGTTTAGTCTGAGTTATATCTCAGAGACTTATTAGTAGAAGTGATAAAGAATGAAGAATTGCTGCTAGAGAAATATTAGTTGCAAATGATGCTGTTAGAAATTTAATAATTCAATGAAAAACACATCAATTATATAGTGTATTAGAAGTCTGAAAGAAACAATGAATGATTTTAATGGATAAATATTTAATGGCTTTATATGCTAAGAAAATTATCTCTAAAGAAACATTAATGAGTTTCGTAAGAGATAAAGAATGAACTGAAATGATGATAGACTAAATATTAATTATAAATTTAATGCTAGATATAAATAAATTAAAAAATACATGATATTTTACAGAGATTACACTCAAAAAATGAGATGTACTTTTTAATGAGTGAGAAACTGATAATAATATATATATTATTATTATATGAGAATTATCTGTAGAAAAATTTACTACAAAAAATAGAAATGAAACTAAAATTTTATGATATTTGTGAAATGATGATGTTTTTTGAGAAGCAGCATTAAATACAGATATACCAAAACAAGTAAATATTATTGCAAGAAAAGATACAAAATTAATATATATACCTGCAAAAAAACTTATTACTACATTCTCAATAACACATAAAGATGAGGCTTTTAAGCTTTTAAGATACATAATATATTTATCTAATAAGAGATTATCTGATTCAAATTCATTAATTACCTCTACATATAAAATTAGTAAAGAGATTTCAAAATTAAATATAATAAATAATAAGTCTATTTTTTCTATAATTGAAAAAATGAAAGAATCATTAAATGTTGATGATGTTATATATTATGAAGTAAGTCCAGTAATGGATAATTTTATAATAAAAAAATATGATACAAGATTATCTTGAAAATTATTAAATATAGTTATAGATATAACTGATAATGAACTAGATTTATTAGATTATAAATGAGAATGATATTTTGTTTTTAAGCAAAAATTATCTATTTGAGCAAATAATATCTGATATTTAATTTTTCTAAAAAAATGACAAAAATTTAGTGATAGTGATAAAAAAGTTTTTGCTACAACTTCAGGTTCAATTGCATGATTAATTAAACAGAAACAATTATTGGATGAGCAAAGAGATAAAGAATTTATGGAAGAATAAAAAATCAGGATAATTATCCTGATTTTTTATTGTAAACATTCATTAAGTTCACTAATTGATATTTATTTTTAACAGCTTTATACATTGAATTAATACTTGGAGTACCGCTTCATAATATTAACATATTTCAATTTATCTCTGTTATTTTTTCAGCAACTTCTATAGTGTTGTATCTTGGTGATGAATCAGATACATAAGAATTATCATGTTCCTCATCAATAATAATAAGTCATAAATTATTATATGGATAAAATAAAGCAGATCTTGTTCATATAATTATTTTTGCTTTATTATCGTTTACTAGTAACCAATTTTTAGTTTTTGTAGCTTCTGTAATTGTAGAGTTAATTATTAATACTTGATTTCAAAAAATATTTTTTATTCTTTCAGACAATTGATTGGTTAATATTATTTCTGGAATCAAAAATAGTGATTGTTTATTTTTTTCTAAATTATTTTTTATTAAATTAATATAAATTTCAGTTTTTCAACTTCATGTTAATCAATATAATAATATATTCTTATTTTTACTTTTTTTTATTTGATTATAAGCATAAGCTTGAGTTTCGCTTAAATTATTATTATAATTATAGCTATAATTAATATCATCAATTTGATTAAAATTTATTTTATCATTTATTATTTTTCCTTTTAAATTTTTAGGTAAAAATAAATTAAAGGAATTATGTATTGCAGTAAAATAATATTTAGCTATCCATTTTACTAAATTTACTCTATAATTAGATAAAAAAATATTATCATTTTTTATTGAAATAATATCAATTATCTTTTTTTTATCAAAATCTATATTTAATTCATTATGTAAATCTAATATTATTCAAAAATTAATTTTTTTTCTAATAGTTATTTCAACTATTTGCCCTATTTTTACTTCACTAGTTAAAAAGTCTGGTACAGAATATGTAATTCAGACTTCATCAAAAGTTTTAGAAAATGGACAAATTAGACAATACATATCTAGAAATTAAGAAATATCTATTTTAGATTCTGTAATTCACATATCAGATAATGATTTAATAAATAATCCTATTATATCATTTTTATCAATTGTCTTTTTTAGAAATGCATTTGTTGTTTGAATTTTTAATATATTACCTGTTAAATTTAATTTTGAATTTTTAATTGTATTTATATTAGATGATTTAACTCAATTATTTTTTAATTTTTCAATAAAAAGCTTAACATCAAAAGTTCATAAATCTATAGTATCACTTTTGATTTCTTGTATTATTGGTTCATCTCAAAAAATATCTCAAATATCTTTATGACTTAATTCTTCTTTTTTAACATTCTTAACTTCTTCTTTTGCTACTGTATTTATAATTTCAGTTTTTTTTGTAACTGTATTATTTATTGTTTGTGTTTTAGTATTCAGTGGATTAATTTCTGTATATGAGTCTAGTATTTTTAATATACCTATAATAAAAGTAATATTTTCATCTAGTGAATGTTTAGTTTTAGTATATGAATCATCTAAAATATCCAATATTCTAATATATTTAGTTATCTCTCATCATTTTGTTAATATTTCTAGTGATTTATTTTTAGTGTAAAAAAGTAATTCTTTAAAAAATAATTTAATATTTTTTCAGTCAGAAATATTTTTTTCTAATATTTCTATTACTGTACGATCAGAATTAACAAGTTTCTCTAAAAAAAGATCAATTTCATTTTCATCAACTATTTCTAATTTTTCAACTATTGTTTTATAATTAATTTCTCAATCAAAAATAAGTTGTTCAAATAATGAAATAGCATTTCTAAGTCATCATGAACTATTTTTTATAATATATTGAATTGATTTTTCATCAGTTTTTATTTTTTCTTCTTTTGCGATATATCACAATCTATCTTTTATATCTTTATCAGATATTCTTTTAAAATCATATCTTTGACAACGTGAAATAATTGTTTCAGGTACTTTATGTGTCTCAGTTGTAGCTAATATAAATTTGACATGTTTTGGTGGTTCTTCTAAAATTTTAAGTAACGCATTAAATGCTCATTTACTTAACATATGCACCTCATCAATTATATATATTTTGTATTTAGTTTTATTTGGTGAAAATTGAGCTTTTTCTATTATTTCTCTAATATTATCAACTCAAGTATGACTTGCGGCATCAATTTCTATGATATCTATTAGTTTTTCATCAGCAAAATCTAAACATATTTCACATTTTAGGCAAGGATTTCATTTTATTGGATTTAAGCAATTTACAGATTTTGCAAAAATTCTTGCTGTTGAAGTTTTCCCTGTTCATCTTGGTCAACAAAATAAATACGCTCAAACTGTTTTGTCGTTTTCTATTGCTTTTTGTAAAGTTTCTTTTACAAATGATTGTCAGACTAGATTTGTAAAATCAGCAGGTCTATATTTTAAATATAAGCTCATATTATTTTATTATTTTATTATCATCAATTGATTTCAATAATTCTAAAACTATTGATTTATCATGCCATTTTATAGGTCATTCGTTAGTAATCATTACATGTTCATCTCATTTTCATGCAAGTAATATTACATCTCATTTTTCCGCTATTAGTAATGCTGTTTGTATTGCTTCCTTTCTTGTCGATATAGACCAGAATCATTCTCACTCTTTTCTATTAATACCAGGCAATACATCATTCATTATTTTTTCAGTTTTTTCTGTATAATCATCATCTTGAGTTAATATGACTATATCAGAATTTTCAGAAACTATTTTTCACATATTGAATCTTTTAGATTTATCCCTATCACCTGTAGCTCAAAAAACTGTTATTATTTTTCACCTATTTTTAAATCATTTAATTGTTTCTAATACTTTTTCTAATGCATCTTCTGTATGAGCATAATCAACAATTATATTTAATCATTCATTATTCTTTACATTTTCCATTCTACCTGGAACTCATTCTATTTCTTTAATAATTCTTGTTATTTCTTTAGATTCTATTTGTAAACTAATAAAAACTCAAATTGCTGCTAATATATTTTGTATATTAAAATTTCATTTTAATTTAGTCTCAATATCTATATTTGGTCATGCAACATCAACCTCAAATTTAGTTATAATTCAATCATCTACAATATTTTTAGCTATCAAATCAGCTCATCTAGAAACTCAGTAAGTATATAGTGAATTATATGTTTCGTCTAAAAATAAATCAACATAATTACTATCCTTATTAATTATTGCTACTTTTTTTACTCAATGTTTTTTTCTTGAACCTATTAATCAACTAAATAATTTTAATTTAGTTGCAACATAATCTTTCATTGTTTTATGTAAATCTAAATGATCTTGAGTGATATTAGTTAATACAGCTATATCATAATCAATTCACCAAACTCTATTCATTTTTATTCAATGGCTAGCTGTTTCAATAATAGCTATTTTACATCATTTATTTTTAGCTAGTTTTAGTAGTCTTTGTAATTCAAAAGCATCAGGTGATGTCATTTTTGTATCATTTTGATACTCTTCTTGATCTATTATTATATTTACAGTTGAAAACATAAAAACTTTTTTTCATGCACTTCTCAATCATTTAGCTATTATATTCGATGTTGTAGTTTTTCAATTTGTTCAGGTTATCCCTATAACTATCATATCTTTACTTGGAAAACCATAATAATAACTTGCAATTATAGCTCTTAATTTATGATATCATAATCTTAATGGATTATCCAATGCTATTAGTTTTTTGAATTTACTTAACATTCTATTATTTTAAGGTTTAAATATATATATTTTATACTTATTTTATCAATATTTACAATGAAAAATTATTTTTAATGTTAAAAAAAACAAGATGTTAATCTTGTTTTTCGTAATAGAAATCTCAATTAATAAAATCATTAGAATTATTATTATTTATTTGAATTTTATATTTTCTAATACCTGGTTGTTTATATAGATAATAATCATATTCTTTACAGTTTTTATTTTCTATAGTATATTCAATATTATAATTTACTGATTCTAATAACCTAGTAGTCATATAAAAATCTACAACTGTTGTATTTTTGTATTTATATATATTCATTCATCTTTTTTGTTTTACTTTGATATTTTTTGGTAAAACAACTCTTACGTATGCTTTGTTAACTCATTTTCATTGTATATTAATTATATCTTTTCTAGTTTTATCTTTTATTGGATTATTATCTAATAATTGATTAACTTTTTTTTCTTCAAATTTAGAAAAATAGTGAGTTCTATATATTGATAAGTTTGTATCGATACTACAATCATAATTATATGTAATATTTTTTTTATATTTAATTTCTATATATCTATCAGATTTATTTCATCCTATAGATGTATATACTGGGTAATTGAAATCTAAACTTTTAGAATAATCAATTTTTCAATTTAATCATAATTTCCATAATAAATTATTTTCTTCAGGATTAAATGAATAAATTACTAAATCTCTTGATTTGAAGTTTTTTAATATTATGTCTAAATAAGCAAAATAATCTTTTTCACTTTTAAGTTTATCAAGAAATAAATTTGCAAAATCGAATAATATCTTTTTAGGAGTTCATAATGTTCAAACTTTGAATGACTGTGCTTCAACCAATGTTGAAATCATTAATGAAAAATTTTCTTCAGTGATTTTTTCTCAAACAGTATTAAATTCAATTGGTCATACTAATTTTAAAAAATCTAGAATAGTATTTTGATTTATATATATGATTCAATCAACATCTTTTCATATTTTTTTAAGGAAAAAA
>JALSMB010000005.1 GCA_026988025.1 Candidatus Altimarinota bacterium
ATTGAATATTCTGATAAAATGATTGATACTTTAAAGGTAGCAAAAATAATGTGGTCTGAATGATTTTTAAAAAATTCACAAAATAAAAGTCCAGAATATGTAAATTTACAATATTTGAGATATTTCTTTGAATTATATGAAATTAATGATGCTGATTGAAAAGCTGAATGTACAACTGCTCATGATGCATTTTGAGATGTAATCGTTCTTGAAAATGTTTTTTACAATATGTTTGAAATAATTCAAAATGTTTTAAATAAAACTGATGAAGAAGTTCTTGATATAATGCAAGAAATGACAAAAAAAGAATTTACTATGATTGAAATAATGAGAATAGGTAAATATAGAGGTAAAACATTTGAAGAAGTTTCTAGAATAGATAAAGGTTATTTGGAATGGATTACAAATGCAGACTTCACAGATGATATAAAATATACATGTAATGTTTGGCTATGAAAAATAGAAGATAAAAAGTTTTTCAGTTAAATATTAAAAGAATTATCAAATATTATGATAATTCTTTTTTTTATGATAAAATTATTATAAATATTAAATTAATATAATTTTATGAAAAAATTAATAATAATTGCTCAGCCAAGTTCTAAGTGATTTACTCATCAAATATTAAAAGCTTATAGAAAAACAAGTGAATTTTATTGAGATAAAGTTCAAGTTATAGATCTTTATAAAAAGAAAAATTATCAACCATATCTGGAATTTGAAGATATGAGAGTGTTATGAGAAGATCCAAATAGAGAAAAAATGCAAAAAAAGATAAAATGGGCAGATGAAATAGTGTTTATATTTCCTATATGGTGGGGAAATATGCCTGCGATTTTGAAAAACTTTATTGATACAAATTTTTCAGCTTGATTTGCATTTAGATTTCAAAAAGGTAAAGCTATACCAAAAAAACTTTTAAAATGAAAAACTGCAAAAATTTTTACTACTTGTGATTGATATTCTATTATTTATAATAATGTATTTTGTCCAATGTATTTGGAACAATATATTAGTATGTATATATTATGAGTTTTTTGAATCAAAGTTGAGGACTATACTTTAATTAGTCATATTAGAAAAAAAACTGATAAGGAAAAAGAAGAAATTTTAGATAAAATTAAATTAGATTTAAAAGCAGAACATATTAAATGATGATTTAATAGATTGATTCATAAAATAATTGACTAAATGAGATTTTATCTCATTTTTTTATTTAAATATATATTTTAATTTAATCAAGTAAAAAATATATTTTTTTATTGAAAATACTTTATATAAGCTTATACTTTAGTTATTAAAATTATTTCCTAATTTTAATTTATGGTTAATATATTAAAAACTATTTTTAACTTTTATTATGAAGGTTTTAAAAATTTAACTTCTATTAGTAGAAAGTTATGGCTTTTAATATTTGTTAAAACAGCTATTATATTAACTGTTTTAATTCTTTTTTTCCCTGATATATTATGACAATATGGTACTGATGAGGAAAAAAGTGATGTAGTTTCAAATAGTTTATTAAATATTGAATAATATTTAATAGGCTTTTATTTTATTTTTTTATTTAAGCATTTATGTTTGAAATGATAGATATGTCGTTAGTTGATTGGTCTAGAGCTCAATTTGCATTAACTGCATTGTATCACTGGATTTTTGTTCCACTTACACTTGGTATAATTTTTATTATAGCAATAATGGAATGAATTTATGTAAAAACTGGTGATAAAAAATGGGAAAAAACTGTTAAATTTTGGATGAAACTTATGGCTATTAATTTTGCAATCTGAGTAGCTACAGGTATTATTCTTGAATTTGAGTTTGGTACAAATTGGTCGAATTATTCTTGGTTTGTATGAGATATATTTGGTGCACCACTTGCAATAGAGTGAATCATGGCTTTCTTTTTAGAATCAGTAATGATGGCAGTAATGTTTTGGGGTTGGTGAAAACTTTCAAAAGAAGCTCATTTAAGAGTTACATGGGCAACAGCAATAGGTACAAATTTATCTGCAATATGGATATTGTCAGCAAATGCTTGGATGCAACATCCAGTGGGGATGTCTTTTAATCCTGATTTGATGAGAAATGAAATGGTTAATTTTTGGGAAGTTTTATTTTCTCCAGTAGCTATGAATAAATTTCTACATGTTGTTTCAACTTCATATGTTTATGCAGCTGCTTTCATAATAATGGTATCTTGTTATTATTTATTAAGATGAAGAGAAAAAGATTTCGCTAAAAAATCTTTGATTGTTGCATCTACATTTTGACTTTTAGGATCTATTGTTGCGGGTGCAACATGAGATATTCATGCTAAATTAATAGCTGAACATCAACCTATGAAGTTAGCTGCTATGGAAGCCTTATATGATTGATGAAATGGTGTTTGATTAAAATTATGAGCTTATTTTGGTGAAGAAAAAATTAAATGAATGCCAGAAATTAGTTTAGCTCCTGAAATACCAAAAGCATTATCATTTTTAGCTTTTTCTGATTTCAATGCATTTGTTCCATGAGTAAATGATATTTTATATAAATGATATACCAATAATGCTTGAGAATATGAAAGGCCTTATATTGATAGAATTGCGCCATGAAAAATAGCAATTAAAGCATTATATGATTATAAAATAGCTAAAAAACAATGAGATACTATATTGGCTTCTGAAAAATTAGAATTATTTAAAGCTAATGAAAAAGATTTTTGATTCTGATATTTTAATGAAGATAAAATGGAAGAATTGATACCAAATATACCACTAATGTTTTATTCATTTAGAGTGATGGTATGAGTATGAACATTATTACCATTATTGTTTTTATTGATTTTAGTTTATACTTATTTATGAAAGATAGAAAATAAAAAATGGTTATTAAGAGTTTGAATGTTAACATTTTTATTAGCTTTTCTATGACAAGAATTAGGTCGGGTAGTTGCTGAAGTTGGTAGACAACCTTGGACTGTTCAAAATATGCTTCCAACAAAAATGTCTACCTCTCATTTAGATGTATGGGCAGTTAAATTTACATTTTTCTTATTTTTAGCTATATTTACAGCTTTAATTATTGCAGAATTTAAAATTATGATTTCAGCAATAAAAAAATGACCTGAAATTGATGAAAAATAAAAATTATTAAACTTTAATACTTAATTTAAATATTATGTTTGAAACTTTATCTTATCTTACACTTCAACATTACTGGTGGTTTCTTGTTTCAGTATTATGAGCAGCATTAGTTTTTATGATGTTTGTTCAATGATGACAAGCTATTTTCTTAAGATTATGAAAAACTGAAGCTCAAAGAGATTTTATATTAAATGCTATATGAAAACATCATAAATTAACTTTTTCAGTATTAGTTACATTTGGATGAGCTGTTTTTGCATCTTTTCCAATGTTTTATGCTACATCATTTGGTTGAGCTTACTTAGTTTGGATGGCTATATTATTTTTGTTTATTGCTCAATCTGTTTCTTTTGAATATAGAAAAAAACCTAATAATTTTTTAGGACAAAAAACTTATGATATTTTCTTACTTTTAAATGGATTTTTAGTACCTTTACTTTTATGAGTTGCTGTAGCTACATTTTTTACAGGTTCAAATTTTATAATTGAAACTTCAAATTTAGTTAATTGGTTTTGAAATAATATGCATATAACTAGTTGGACAACTCAAACATATTGACTTGAAGCATTATGGAATACATTAAATTGATGATTTATAACTAATATTTCTTTAGGTCTTACATTAGCATTTTTAGTCCAAATCCTAGCTTTATTATATGTAATTAATCACATAAAGGATGTTACTATTATAAAAAATGCAAAAAAATGTTTAAAAATTAAATCAATTATTTTCTTAGTAGTATTTTTAGTTTTTGTTTTTAAAATAATGACTATACCTGGATTTAATTATGATCCTAAAACTATGATTATTGGTTTAGAAAACTTTAAATATTTACATAATTTATTAGATAATTATTTTATTTATACTATATTTACATGATGAACTGTTTTTGTTCTTTTATGAATTGGACTTTGAATTTTTTCTAAATCAAGAAATGGTTTTTGGTTTTCATGATTTGGTACATTTTTAGTAGTATTATCAGTATTTTTATTAGCTTGATTTAATAATACATCATTTTATCCAAGTATTGTTGATTTACAAAGCTCATTAACTATACAAAATGCTAGTTCTAGTTATTATACATTAATAGTAATGAGTTATGTTTCATTGATGCTACCATTTGTTCTTATGTATATTATATGGGCTTGGTGAGTTATTGCTGGTAAACAAATGACTAAAGCAGATTTAAAAAAAGGATTAGAAAAATATTAAGCCTTGATCTAATTGTTTTACAACTGTAAATTTTAAATTTTAATTTTATATTATGTCTCAATTAATTGAAATATTATCAGATAGACCTATAATAATAGCTATATTATTATTTTGGCCTGCATTTTTATGGGCTGCTAAATGTATTAGTCAAAAAGTATTATTTAGATATCAAGATAATATAAAATAGTAAAAAGCTAGTTCGTATGAACTAGCTTTTTAATTTATATAGACTTGTTAGGTAATTTAATAAATCTATACCATATAATTATACTAACTACAGAAATATCTATAATTAATCTAACTATAATGTCATCTGGTTTCCAGTAATTTACTACTTTAACACTCCATATAGTAATAATAAGTGTAAAAACAATATCTATAATTCTAGGAAAACTAAAAAAAGCTATCCTTTTCATATATCTACTAAAATCCGTCTTAGCCCATTTCATCCATATATACATATGAAGCATAAGTATAAAGAATGTACCAGATAAATGTTCCATTTTATATTCCTCCTTTTTTTTTATTGTAATTCATTTATACTCATATAATTTATTAAGTAAAATTTTTTATGAAATATACTTCATATTAATATATATAAGATATAATTTATTCTTTTTAGCAAGGCTTTTTGTTTTGTTTGAGATAGATGTATGATATAATAATTATGTATTTTATATTTAATAAAAATAATATGGCTAAAAAATTAGTAATTATTGGTTGAGGGTTTTGAGGACTTAGAACTTTTTACAACCTAGCGTGAAATAAAAATTTTGATATTACTTTGATTGATCCTAGAACAACTTCTAGTATGAAACCTACTATGCCAGAAGTTGCATTTCAAGGTAAAGATGTTGAGGAAACTAGATTTGATTTAAAATCAGTTATTGAATGAAAAGGTGCTAAATTTATTAATGAAGCTGTAATTAAAATAGATGCTGATAATAATAAATTAACTACTAATAATAAAACAGAAATAAGTTATGATTATTTAGTAGTTACAGCTGGTGCAAAAAAGAATTTTACTGCTATTAAAGGTTTGGAAGAACATGGTTATTCAATGTGTGATGATATTCATGCTCCTAAATTATGGAAAGCATTAGAAAATTTTAAATGAGGTAAAATTACAATTGGTTCAGCAAAATCAACTTTTGATAGTTCAAGAGTAGATATTCCAAATTGGATTGCTCCATGTGAAGGTCCTATTGGTGAAGCAATGTTTATGATTCATAGATATCTTAAAGAAAAAGGATTAAGAGAAAAAACTGAAATGAATGTATTTACTCCGGGAGATGTATTTTTTGAGGATATTGGTGATGATGTAAGATGAGCTGTAGGTGGTCTTATGTGAAAAAGAAAAATTAATCTTCTTATGGAAAAAGTTACTACTGAAGTTACTTCTGATTCTATTAAATTTGAAGATGGTACAGAAGTTGAATCTGATTTAACAATTATGATTCCAGTATATTTTGGTCAAAAATTCTTAGTAGATTCAGGATTAGCTGATAAAGTTGGTTTATTGCCTACTGATAAATCTATGAGACATTTAGATTATAAAAATATTTTTGGAGCTGGTGATTTAAATACTATCACTATGCCTAAACTGGGACATTTAGCTGTTATGCAAGCAGATATTGTTTCAGCTCAACTTAGAAAAGAAGTAGGTGAAAATATAGAAATTCCAGAATATAAACCAGAAGTTATGTGTATTATGTGAATGGGACATAATGAAGCTGCAATTGTTCTTTCTGATATCAAATTAGGGTGAAAGAAGGATATAGTATGGTATGGACAATGGCAAGGATTTACTAAAAAAATGTTTGATTATTATAATATTTCAACAAACGGTAAAATGCCACCAAAAATTGGTGAACATATGTTTAAAAAATCAATTGAAATATTTGGGATGTGAAAGAAATAAAATAAAAAAATGAGATTTAATTTAAATCTCATTTTTTATTTTATTTTAATTATTTGTATACTTGGTATTATTTCGTCTGATTTATTTATTCAATAAACGGTAACAATCTCATCTCAAATATTAACTAATTCTTTTTTCTTCAATATATTAATTGCATTTTCTATATTTTCTTCATTTGATTTTTTTTCTATAAGAAATGTTTTTAATCCAAACAATATAGCTAATTTTTTTAACAAAGAGTCACTATATGTAAATGTAAATACAGGAAGATTAGGTCTAAATGCTGAAGCTGTTTTAGCCATAAATCATCCATTTGTAAAAATCATTATAGCTTTTGCATTTATGTTTTCAGCTGTATAAATAGCATTTTTAATTAATTGTTTTTTATTCTCATGTATTCATAAATTTCTTGTAAAATAATCATGTTTATAAGTTATTTGTGTTTCTGAATATTTTAATATATTTTTCATTGCTATTACGGCTTCAATTGGGTATTTTCAAGCAGCAGTTTCTCATGATAACATTGTACAATCTGCTTTTTGCATTGCTGCATTAAATATATCTGTTACTTCGGCTCTAGTAGGGATTGGATTATCTATCATTGATTCAAGCATTTGTGTTGCTACTATAAAAAATGTTCATGATAGTTTACATTTATCAGCTATATTTTTTTGAATAACTGGTAATGTTTCAAATGGTACTTCAGCTCACAAATCTCATCTTGCTATCATTATTCCATCAGATTCTTCTATTATTTCATCTAAATTGTCTAGTGATTCTTGATTTTCAATTTTTGATATTATTTGAATGTTTTCAGGAGCATTTATTTCTTTAAGATATTCTCTTAATTCAATTATATTTCACCTATTTCTTACAAAACTAAGGGCTATAAAATCAGTTCATTTTTCTACTGCAAATTTTATATCTGTTTTATCACTTTCAGTTATTCAAGGTAAATGTATTTTTATTCAAGGTAAATTTACATGTCTTTTTGATCATATTACATGATTATTTAATGCTTCACATATCAATTCTCATGATTTTTTTTCAATAACTCTAGCATTTAATAATCAAGTATCTATATCTATAACATGTCACACATCTAAATCAGTAACTATATATTCATAATCACATACTATTATTTGTCTATTTTTTTCATTTGTAATATTTGCTTCATTAGCACTTGTTGTGAATATAAAAATTTCTCATTTATCTAAAGGAATTTTTTCATCTATTGTTTTTGTTCTTATTTCAGGTCATTTAGTATCAGTAAGGATACCTAAATTAGTTTTACCTTCTTTATTTAGTTTTTGTACAGTATCAAGAAGATTTCAAAAATATTCATAATTTGAATGTGAATAATTCATTCTAATTATATTAGCTCAAGCTTTATATAAATTTTCTATTTTTTCAGCTGAATCAGTTGCAGGTCATAAAGTTGTTATTATTTTTGTTTTCTTTAATTGTTTCATTAGAAGGACTTATTAATTATTAAATAGAGACTTATTCTATTGAATATTATAAAAAAATCAAATTTTATATTGACAATTATAAAATATGATGTAATATTGTTTTACTTTAATTAAAAACTAAGAAAAATATGTCTAAAACTATATCAATTTATAATAATAGTGAAGAAAAACCTGATATTCATTTTTTCTCAACATTAGAAACTGAAATATGAGAGGGTAGTAAATGTTTTAATTGTGATTATTGTTGAGATATTATATCTGAACAATGAATAATAAAAGATAGTATTATTGAATGTTTATGACAACAAGCATGAATACAAAATATTAAAATTTGAGAATCTTGTTGATGACATAAATTAATAGATGATTATATGGAATTAAGAAAATGAGATTAATAAAAAAAGAATTTAATTTATTATAAATTAAATTCTTTTTTTATTTTTTCTAAAATTTCTTTTTCAACTTCCTTTAAAGTTTTTTTACTTGAAAATCCTGCAGCTTGCTTATGTCATCATCATCAAAAGAATGACGCAAGCATTGAAGTATCATAATTAGGTGTTGATCTAAAGCTGGTTTTAACTAAGTTTCATTTTATTTCATGAGATATAAAACAAATTTCTACTCATTCTATATTTGCAAAAAATTCTGATATTAATCACGTTAATTGTCTATCTTCTGCTCATACTTTTTTAAATAACGACTCAGGTATAGTTGCCCATACTACTTTTCAATTTTCTGAAATCTTCATTTTGTTAGCTAATACTTCTCACCAAAGTTTTGATTGTTCAAAGGTTTTCTTTTTATAAAATTCAAAATAAGGTTTTCTAAAATCTGCTCATGCTTCTAGTAATTTTCACGTTACATAATGAGTATTAGATGTAGTATTTGAATTATAAAATATATTAGTATCTGTATATATTCATGATATTAGGGAAGTAGCTATTTTAGGTGTAATATATTTAATCATATTTAATTGATTTAATATATCATATGTTAATTCACAAGTAGAAGAATATTCTGGATTTATAATATTTATTTTACCAAATCAAGGATTTGTTCTATGATGATCTATTACAAAAAAATCAGTATTATTAAATATATTAATATTATCTTTGTAAGAATTTCATAATTGATCTAAACTTGCTGCATCAAAACTTATTATTAATTCTGGATTAAAGTTATTTATATCTAAATCAGGTTCTATTATTTGATTATATCATGTAAAAGCATATGAAGCTAAAGGTAATTCATCATTTATTGCCCTTACATTTTTTCAAAGTTGTTTAAGTATATCATACATAGCTGATAAACTTCAAAAAGCATCCATATCCATTCTAATATGATTTATAAGTAATATTTTATTTGAAGTATTTATTAATTTTCATAGTTTTTCTATATTTTCTTTCATTTTTATTTAAATTGCAGCCTCTTTCTCCTGATAAGGAGAGTGAATTCAAGAGAGAGGTTTTAAAATTCAGGAATTCATTAGTCATATTTTATATATTTTCTATGTTATAGCAAAAATTTTAGACGAAAAAAAACCAAGTGTACTTGGTAGTAGTGACTTGATTTAGAAAGTGTCTAACATTCACAATTTAAGTATAAATAAATTTTAAGTACTTAACGGAAAGTAGATCATAGTTGAAATTTTAATCTTTAAATTTCGTGAGAATGATCAATTCTCTAATTTTAACCCTGTTTGGGTAATTTTTAAACTATTCACCATGTTTTTTTGTTTTTATTTTCGAATTATTTTTCAAATTCTTTTTTTGTTTGTGGTTCCTAGTTATATTCATCCAATAATCAATTATGAAAATTAATTACTAAATGAATATAACTATTCTGCCGTTTTTGTTTTTATTTTTGATACAGAAATCTGTATTAAAATTTTGTAGGTTAACTTACTAGATTCTTGTAAGTACCATTCTAACAGAGAAAAAATTATTTTAATGATCTTTTTTGTAAGTTGTATTTAACTTACACATTTATTATAACTCATTTTTAGAATTGATGCTATTATTTTTAAAAGTTTTTTATACTTTTTTATTATATTTTTTATTTTTCCCTATATCAAGCCATTAATAAAGCTTTTTTAAAATTATTTTTTTATAAAAAACTTGTATTTTTGTATAAAAAATGTATACATAAGAGTAGTAATCTTTTCTCTTAAAATAGTAATTTTGTTTCATTTTTGTGTACAATAATAAGTATATATTCAATAATGTTAATAAAAGGTTAATTTAATAAAGATTCTTTATAAATAGCTACTTATTATATAGTTTTAAACTATATAATTATAGTTATTAGAATTAATAAGTTATTTTTTAACAATAATAAGGTGTTAGATTTATCAAAAAAATATTTAGTTAAAGACTTAAATAAGTTTAATTTAACTGATACTAAAAAACTTCAGGATATTATTAAATATCATTCTGATTTATATTATAATAAGGAAAATCCTATTATAAGTGATTTTGAATATGATCTATTATTTAAAAAATTAACTTTATTAGAAGAAAAATTTAATTTAAAGAATAAACAAACATCATTAATTTGAGCTGAAATATCAGAATCAACTTTTGATAAAGTAAAACATTCTAGACCGATGATTAGTTTAGGTAATACTTATAATGAAGAAGATTTGAATGATTTTAATGATAGAATTATTAAATTATCTAATAGTAAATGATTAATTGAATATATATTAGAGTTTAAATTTGATTGATTATGAGTTGAACTTATTTATAAAAATTGAGAATTAATTCAAGCAATTACTAGATGAAATGGTGTCGAATGAGAAGATGTAACTATGAATGTTATGCAAATTGAAAATATACCTAAGATTATTAAGTATAAAAAACATTTAGAAGTTAGATGAGAAGTTGTAATGCCTATATCTGTTTTTAATGATATTAACGAAAAAGCAAAGAGAGAATGAACTAAAATATTCTCAAATCCTAGAAATTCTGCTAGTTGAAGTCTTAGAATGAAAGATATTTCAGTGACAAAAGAAAGAAAATTACAATTTTTTGCATACGATTTAGCTAATTTTGATGAATATAGATTAGATAAAAATTTAGTTGAATATTATGACGTTATAAAAAATATTGAAATTCTTTGATTTAGTGTGTCATCATATTTTTTAAAACTTAGTTGAATAAATAATGTAATTGATTCTATAAGAAACTTTTGAAATATTAAAAAAGGTATAGATTTTGAAATAGATTGATTGGTATTAAAAGTTAACGATATAACTTCTTGGAAAAAAATATGATTTACTGAGCATCATCCAAGATATGCAATATCATATAAATTTCCAGCAGAAGTTTTTACTACAAAAATCCTTAGTGTTGATCATCAAGTTTGAAGAACATGAACAATCACTCCTGTAGCAAATTTAAATCCTGTCAATATGTGAGGTGCTATAATAAGAAGAGCTACATTACATAATTATGAAGAAGTTGAAAATTTAGATGCGAGAATAGGTGATACAGTATTTATAAAAAGAGCATGAGAGGTTATTCCTAAAATAATATCAGTCGTAAAAGATTGATTTAGAGATAATTATCAAGTAATAACTCCACCAAAATTTTGTCCAAGCTGTGAAACTGAAACAAAAAAAGATGAAAATAAAGTTAGATATTATTGTCCTAATAATATTGATTGTCCTGCTAAACATCATGAAAAACTTACTTTTGCAGTAGGGAAGTGATGATTTAATATAGATTGATTTTGAGTTAAACAAGTTGAAACTTTTTTAAATGAATGAATTATAAATAATTTAGTTGATATTTTTAAAATATCCGAAAAAAAAGAAACTATTTTAGCATTAGAATGATTTAGAGAAAAATCAGTTAATAATTTAATTGAGTGAGTAGAGAAAGTAAAAAAAGTTAATATATCGACTCTTTTAACTGCACTTTGAATTTGATGAGTAGGTAAAAAAACTTCTAAAACATTATCTAAATTATTCGAATCAGAATATGATTTAATTAATTTTAGTGTTAATGAAGAAAAACTAGAAAAACTTGAAGATATATGACCAGAAATTGCTAAAAATGTAATAGATTATTTCAATATTGATTCTCATATGAGAATATTAAAAGAATTAGTTAAAATATTAAATATTTCTTATTATAAAAATAATTTATTTATTAAAGAATCATTATTTACTGGTAAAACTATGTGTATAACATGAAGTTTTGAACTTGATTGAAAAAAAATATCAAGAGATGAATTAATTAAACAATTAGAAAATGTATGAGGAGAATTTATTTGATCTGTTAGTAAAAATTTAGATTACCTGCTAGCTTGAGAAAAAGCATGAAGTAAACTAGAAAAAGCTAATAAATTATGAGTTAAAATAATAGATTTGACATATTTTAATAATAATTTATAATTATATTTAATATATATTAAATATAAATTAATGAATATTTTAAAACATTTTTTTTGAAGTAAGGAAAAAGAAGAAGCTGAGGTAGTTGATTATGATGAATTAAAAAAAATAATTACAGATACATTTACAGAGATTAATAATATTATATTTATTAAATCTGATCATTGGCTTGATAGTAATGTATGTAAATGAGATAAAGAATCTTTTGATATATTTACTAAGAAAATAGAAGACAACTGATTAGAATTATCATTTTGAGCAGGGGAATATGTTATTATGAAAAATATTAAAAATAATAAATGATCAGTTAGTTCAATATTATGTAAATTCAAATTTGAAGAAATAAAAAATGAAGACTAAATTTTAAGTCTTCATTTTTTTATTTCTTATTATATAAATGTACATCTCTCTGAGGGAAAGGAAATGAGATACCTTTTTTATCAAATGTTTTCTTAATGGTTTCTAGTATATCGTATTTTGTAGGCCAATAATCACTACTTTTAACAAAAAATCTAAAATTAAAATTAACAGAATTATCTCAAAGTTCAGCTAATCATATAGTTATATCTAGATTTTTTAATATCCTTTTTTCTTTAGTAGCTATATCTAATAGAGTTTTCTTAACTAAATCAATATCATCATCATAACTTACTCATACAACTAAATCAACTCTTCTCTTTGGTTCTGCTGAATAATTTATCATTGAACCATTTGCTATATCTGAATTAGGAATTATAACCCTTTTTTTATCTGGTGTTAAAAGTGTAGTATTAAAAATTCAAATTTCTTTAACACTTCAAGCATATCAACCTATTTCAACATAATGGCCTATATTGAATGGCTTTAAAAGTAAAATCATTACTCATCATGCAAAATTTTGTAAAGTTCATGACAATGCCATACCAATTGCAAATCAGGCAGCTGCTAACATAGCAATAAATGAACTTGTTTGTACTCATAACATACCAGCAGCAGCTATGATTACCATTAATTTTAATAATATATTAACTAAGCTTATCACAAAACTTTTTAACATAGGACTTAATTTTTGTTTGTCCATTACTTTTTGTATTCATTTTGCAATTACATTTATTATTTTAAATCATACCCATAAAACAATTATTGCTCAGATTAATTTAGGAGTATAACTTATTCAATATTGAAGAAATAAATCATAATATTTATATAAGTCTATTCATGTAATACTATTAACTTGTGTATTTAAATCCATTATTTTAATTTATTAATTAATATATTTAAGTGTAATTTTATATTAAATAAAATCAAATTAAATTATTTGATTTTTGAATTTATTTATATAAACTAAGTTCACATTAATTATGGATCCATAGCTCAGTTGGTAGAGCACTCGCCTCTTAAGCGATAGGTCCCGGGATCGTAGCCCGGTGGGTCCACCATGACATATTTCAAAAACACCATTTCTGGCTTTTCAGCTTAAGATGGTGTTTTTTAGTGTTCGGATAAAAATAGGGAAGTTTGAGGTTTTGGAAAGACCAAATGTAGTGAATAGTGAGTTTTTGTCTTTGTTTAGGTTAGAATAGTGGTTCGACCGAAAATAGGTAAAACTTTCATTATGTTTTTTGGTGGACATTTTTGGTTTTATCTATATATTTTAGATGTATATAAAATAAAAATCATGAATTTAAACTTTCAAACATCGCTATCAATTCCATATACAAACAATTCGCAAAAAATAAGAGCTATGTCTGAACCATGGACTGAGCAGAATATTTTTTGCCCTAATTGTTGAAATAAATTATCAGAACTTGAAAATAATCAAAAAGTTTCTGATTTTTTATGTAAAAATTGTTTAGAAAATTATGAACAAAAAGCCTCAAAACATAAATTCAAAAATAAAGTATTATCTTCTGAATATTATACTTTGATAAATAGATTACAATCAATAGATAAACCTAATTTTTTCTTTTTGCATTATTTAGATTGAATATTTTCTGTAAATGATTTCTTTGTAGTTCCAAAATATTTTTTTGTTACTGAAATAATTGAAAAAAGAAAACCTCTATCATCTACAGCAAGAAGAGCAGGTTGGACTGGTTCAAATATATTATTTTCAAAAATTCCAAATTCTTGAAAAATCTATTATATTGAAGATTGAAAAGTAATTTCTAAAGAAAAAGTTTTAGAAAAATGGCAAAAAACAGCATTTTTAAAAGATATAAAAAAAGATGATTTAAAAGGTTGGATTTTGGATATTATGAATTGCGTAGAATCATTAAATAAAGATAAATTTAATCTAGATGAAATTTACGCATTTGAAAAAGATTTACAAAAATTACATTCAGAAAATAATAATATTAAAGCAAAAATTAGACAACAATTACAATTTTTAAGAGATAAAAATTATTTAGAATTTTTAGACAAAAGAGGTAATTATAAAATTTTATAAATTAATTATTTAAGTATATGAAGAAATATATTTTTCTTACTTTTGAATGAATAACATATCAACCGAATAGTGAATCAATTGAATCTGATGTAGAAAATGTACAAATGTTATGAACTATTAATTGAAATTCAAAAGAATAAGCATTTGAAAATTTAAAAAATGAAAATGACTGGTTATTAAAAACAAGTTTTGATGAAATTTATTGTCATGAATTAAAAGATGATAATTTTACTTATTTTAATTTAAAAAGTTAAATTAAATTTTCATCCTACTTACAAAAGTTCATTTTTCTATTTGATTCAATAATTTACACAATTTAATTAAACCTTGAATACTCTCTTTACTAGCGTATTCAACTGGATTTCAAATACATTTTATACCGTTAAAAGTTTTACCACTGGACTGATGATACCACCAATACATAATTTAAAAAAGAGATTTTAATCTCTTTTTTTGTTTTTAATAAACTAATATGATAATATTTATTATATAAATAATAAATTAAAATATATATGAGAATATTAAATATTGGTTTTAAGAATCCAAATGAATTTATAGATAAATTAGCACAAATATGATTAACTAACCATGCTTCTGATATACATATAACTCCATGAAAAGATAAAACATTGATAAAATTTAGAATAGGTTGAGAATTAAGACCAACTTATTCATTTTCAAATGAGCTTTATTCTAAGTTTATAAATGCTATGAAAGTTAGGTCTTGAATGGATATTAGTGAACATAATCATATACAGGATTGAAAAATTTTTATGGATTTAGGTATAAATTGAAAAAAGGTTTGAGTAAATCTTAGAGTATCTAGTTTACCTGTTGTTCACTGAGAAAATATAGTAATGAGGATTTTATTATCTGAAAGTGAGTATTTAAACCTAAACTCTTTATGATTTTCAGAAAATAATGTTAATCTTTTGAAAGAAGTTGAAGACTTAAATGAATGACTTGTTTTAGTTTCATGATGAACTTGAAGTTGAAAAACTACTACAATTTATTCTTTATTAAATGAATTTGATAAGAATAAAATTTGAATATTTACACTTGAAGATCCTATAGAATATCAAGTTGATTGATATATACAATCTCAAATTAATACTGTAAGATGAAGTTGAGATTCATCACATTCATATACTTTTGAAGAATGACTTATTGGTATATTAAGGCAAGACCCAGATATTATAATGATATGAGAGTTAAGAAGGGAAGAAGAAGCTAAAACTTGTTTTGAGGCTGCTAATACATGACATCTTGTTTTCTGAACTATACATTCAAATAATGCAGTTTCTGTAATTACTAGAATTAGGCAGTTCTGAATTGAGTCATATTTAATTGCTAGTTGATTAAAGTATATAATTTCGCAAAAAATTAATAAAACAGTTTGTCCTTCATGTAGAGTTAAGAAAACTTTAAATAAATCTGAATTACCAGTTAAATTTCAAAAATATATTAACTCTACAACAGTAGATGTTTATGAAGCAAATATTTCATGATGTTCAAAATGTACTAATGGTTTTTCTTGAATAGCATTAATTTGAGAAGTTATTAAAATTGATGATAGATTGTATGAAATGTTACTCAGTAATACTTGAGAAACAGAATTAAAAGAATATTTATTTGAAAATTGATTTACTCCTTACTATATAGATGCCTTTAATAAATCATTAAAATGAATGATAGATTATAAAGAAGCCTTTGAATTAGAATACTAAAAAAACTAGATTTATAATCTAGTTTTTTTAGTATTGCATTGCTTTTTTCTTTGCATTAATTCTAATTATTTTTTCCTTTATTGTTTCCTTTTTTTTCAATACAATTTTCTTTTTTGTATTATGTTTTTTAAAAGGTTTAACAAGATTTTGTATTGATTTTTTAAGTAATACTTTATTTTTATCCTTAGTTATTTTATCTATATTTTCTAATTCATTTATTGCTGAATAAATAATTACTTTGTTTAAATTATTAAATAACTGAATCTCTGTTTTATTTATAAAATTCTTTTTTATTATTAATTTAGCAATTTTTACAAATATAGTATTTAATTTAGACTTTTTAATATGTATTAAATCATAATTTCATACTTTTACAAAAGATAATTTTTCTCTTAATAAAATTAGAACTTCTTTTTTAGATTGGATTTTATTTAATTCATTTTCTAGATTCATATTTACACTAACCTCATCTATTTTTTTTATTAAATCTTTTGTAAATAATTCTTCATATATTTTAGCTTTTTGTTCTGCTACTATTTTTAATTCTATATATGCTAATTGCATTTCTTTTTCTGATTTATATTTCTTCCTTTGATTTATTTTAAATGAATTTGAGTCAATATTTATTAAATCATCCTTTAGAGTAGTATACATTCATTCTTCTGCTGAATTCGAATGAATTGTAAAAGGATCAATTCAACATGTTCTATCATAATAACTAGGAGAAAAATCTCAATATTCACACTTATCTTTTACTAATCTCACTCATCCTCATCAAGAGCTTGGAATATATGTAGTAGTATTTGTAGGAGTATTAATACTATTAGTTAAAAGATTTCAATTTGAATCAGATTCAATTATTGCAAAATAACTAAAATGATTTGTTTGAAATTGTAATTTACTTCATAGTTTTTTAATATTTGAATTTAAAAGAGTTTCCCATTTTATTCAATCCTCACTTGTTAATATGCTATAGTTTTTATTTATATCAATATTATTTATCTCAATTGTAACATATTTATTTAATTCTAATCAAACTCATAAACTACTAGCTCATATTTTTATTAATTTACTAATCTTATATTGATTAATTTTTTCTCAATTATATTTTGATAAATTTCATATAAAATTATTTATATCTAACTCAGTTGGATTTAAAAATGTTCAATTCCATGTACTTCATGTATTTCATATTATTTTACTAACGTATGTTCATGAATTTGAGATTATTTTATCTTGGTTATCTCATATATATTCAATTGTTCATGAATTTGATAATATTATTCATGTGGATGTATTATTTAAATTTATAGGGTTTGATGTGTTAATATTTTTAAATCTTTGTAAAAATACTGAATTATTTGGATTTAAATTTTCTTCTAATGTAGGAGTAGTAAAAGATGAATTAATTATTTTTTCATTAAATTGATTATCATAAATAGTTAATTTATAATAATATTTATTACTTCAATATGTTCTTATTGTTATATTGTAATCTTTTTCACTTTTTCTACTTCTATCTAATGAGTAAGAAGATATTTCTCTTATAGGATCATTATCTGTCCAATATTCAAATTTTATATGAGAAGCTTCACTTGAATAAAAATTAGTATCATCAATATTAAAATTAATATGTGTATAATATGTATTTCATGAAACTTGATTATGATTATACCATAATAATTGAGTACTTGAATTTTCTGAATCAATATAATTATTTATATTGAAAACTGCTCATAATTTTTCACTTAAATCATAATTATATACTGCTTTAAATATTGCTGAATATACACTTCTGTAATCTACTCATACTCATAACCAGTTACTTTTTGAATTTTTAAATGATTGATTTCAATATACTTTACTTGGTAATTCTTTATTTAATAGTTCGTTATTATTTGATATAATAAACATTCCTCCTCACATTCAGTGATCAACTCATAGTGATGAATTTAATTTATTTGTCCTTCAGAATTCACTATATATAACAATTGTAACATTGTATTTATCTTTTACACTATTAAAGAAATCATATGTAGTTTGTGCAACTTTTTTTAAATTTGAATTTAAATAATCTTTTTCGTTTCTATGATTATCATAACCTCAATCTGCTCTCATCCATGCTGCATTTCATAATCATCAGTTGTATAATGATTCTAAAAATGTAAATCTTTGAAACATATTATATCAACTTCATTCTCTTCATCAATTAGCTACTGATTCTCTTGCAACATCATCAATAACTGCACTATTTTTAAATGTTTCTCAAAAAGTTCATACATAATTTCTATTTTTTAAAATATCTTTTAGAGTTGTTATTTTATACTCTCTTTCATCATTATTAACATAAGTGTTTCAGTTTATTATCTTGTACAAAGCAGAACTTCATATTCACATATATTTTCAATTTCTAAATATTGCTGGTTTTGCTCATCAATCTAATACAACTGTTTTTCATGCATCTTCTTCTGAAATTAAATCTCAAAAGATTCACTTATTTCATTCATATGTATCATCTATTGATGTAATTTTTCTTGAAGCAGAATCATGTCATCTAGAATGATTCGGAGTTCATACTCTATTAATAACTTTAAGATTTCATTTATTATATAAATCAACAAAAGGTTGCATTTCTCAATTTATATAGTATTTATCATTTAAACTTAATAATCATGTTCATGTTAACGCTCATGTTCATCTGTAATTTAGATATTCTGTATATTCATTTTTTGGTATTATAGTATGTAACCAATCTAGTCATCAGCTTGCTTTTATGAATACTATTTTATTTTGATTTTTATAAAATGATTTTTGTTGATTAGTGTTATTAGATATATTATCATATCAGCTTTGTAATATATATTCAGGTTGATTTAACATTATATATATTGCTCACTGTATGTTTCTAGCTAAATAATTAGCATCATTAAAGTCAATAATTATTTCATTTCAATCTTTATCATGTGTTAGAAAATTTATAATTTTAGTTTTAGTATCTAAATCTAATCTTTTTCATAAAAATAATTTATCTTCTAATTCTGTTATTATTGAATCTGCAGATGTTCTATTTTGTATAAAATCTAGATTATTATCTATTAATACTGAGGATAATTTGGAGCTTTCAGTACTCCATTTATTTGAAATATATGGAGTGAAAAATATTGAATTATCATCATATCAATCTCTTCAAAATATTTTTCATGCACGATAAGGTGTCCATGAAAGATTTGTTAATATGTATCTAAAATCTAAAATATCACTATTTAATCATAAAATTTTAGCTGTTCAAATAGCTAACTCTAAAGGATTTTTATATATAATTGAATTCATTGATTTATCACTATACATAATTTTATCTGATAATAACCATTTCACAGTAGGATATATTTCAAAATTATTTTCTAGTATTTTATTTGTAATAATATCTAAATCTGATTTACTTGGGTTTTCAGCTACATAAAATCTATATAATTTATCAGCTAAAAATATTGCAATAGAATCTTCTCTTTTTGAAAATATATAATCAATTATATTATCAGGTAATCAATTATTTCATGAAATTGTATTTTTCATTTCTTGAATATCTATTGTTCATGACGATGTATTATAAAATGAAAAACTATCTCAAGTTTTTAAATTTCAATCTAAAAAATTAATTGTAGTATTAGTATTTGCTATTTTGTTATATGTTACTTGGTGACTATTTTCATCTGCTTCAAATCAGAATAATATTTTAGCTAATGCATTTACATCTTCCTCAGTATAATTCCTTAGTCATCAATTATCTTCTGATTCAGTTGGTTTATATTCAAGCATTAAAAACAATTGAATTATTTCTCTAGAATAATTTTCATTTGGATAATTTGGATTAGTTTGATTAAATAAATCTAAATATTCTCAAAGTGAATAATCTCATGTGCTTCAGTTATTATAAAGATTTCTTTTAATCATTTCCTTATAATTTCATAATGTATGAGAATATAATAAACTATAAGTATTTTCAATATCTCAATAATTTATTCTGTTTCTAATTGTATCAACAGAAAAAGTATCTTCAAATAATCAAAATAATTTTGCTTTTGCCTCATAAGGATCTTCTAATTTTTTAAATGCATAATATTCTCTCATATCTACATTAGAATCATCTATCAACCAATCAGTATTTAGTAAAGAGGTCATTTTTGCATTATATGTAGTTCTATCTGGTCAATTTTTAGAAGGAAATAGTAAATTTACTGCATTTATAGCATTTCATGCATTATATAGTTCTTGAACTTTATCTTTTGAAGCTCAAAATAGTGCTTTTTTTGCCAAATGTTCAGCTTTTTCTATGGTCCATGGTGTAGAATCTCAATTGGTATTTACTGCATAGGTTGAAATAATAATATTATTTAATATTAATAATAATATTATTAATGTTGAAATTATTTTTTTCATATTATTTATTTAAGAAATTTAAAATGATTGAAATTATTTTTTGAAACAAAGTTTTTCTATTATTTCTGTATTTTCTATATTACATTTTACATAGGGAAGAGAAGCTCTATAATTTTGTCATGGTCATAATATTTTATTTAACGGTTCTAATGCTGCTTGTACTTCTTCAAAATCACTATAATTATCTCAATCTGTGTCCTGTTTTAATGGATTTGTTCAGTATATTTTTTCTTCTTCATCATTTAATCAATCACAATCACTATCCTTAGTTTTTTTATCACTAAATTTATCTAGGTTTTTTATTATTAGTTTTTTATTATGTTTAGTTAATACTCTATATAATATTTTATTATTTGATTTATTTAGATTGTATATTGATATTGAATATTTTTGATTTGGGAAATCTTTAAATGTATTTATTGAAAAATTTAAATTATTAATTTTATCTCAACATAAATATTTTAAATTTATTCTGAATCATTTTTCATGAATATTATTTATGTATTCTTCTTTATCTATTACTTTAGATGAGTCAATTTTACAATTTTTTATATTAATATTTTTTTCATAATATTTTTTAATTAGGTCTTGATTAATTATATGATCTTCATAAGACTCAATAATAATTTTATTTTTAGTCAATATTTGATTTATTTCATTTGGACTTATATAACTATTAAAATTTATATATTTATTTTTAATTGAAATAGTAGATATATTTGAATCAAATGTTATTCAATAACTAATTTTTGGTATAAATAATAATATTAGAACAATTAATAACTTTATGTACATATTGACTATAGTTAATTATATTATTTTATATAATAAATAAATAAAACTAATTGTCAATAGAAAAATGAGAAATAAAAAAAGTTAGATTAATTTAATCTAACTTTTTTTAACTAATTACGCTTCTTTTTTTTCTTCAGCGAAATCAACTTTGATATTTCTACCATCTAATTCAGCACCATCCATAGCGTCTTTAGCTGCTACAGCATCTTCAACAGTAGTGAATTCAACGAATCCAAAACCTTTAGATCTACCAGTTTCTCTATCTTTGATAACTTTTACGAAAGTAACTTCTCCGTATTCTTTAAAAGCATCTTTAACTTCTTGCCAATCTAAATCCCAAGATAAACCACCAATGAATAATTTATTAGTTTCCATAATGTAAACTTAAAAAAATATAAATATGAGAACAGAACAGTTTAATTTTAGACTTATAGCACTAGCACAAAGGAAAAAATGAAAGTTTTTTTGTTTCTCAAGGCTTATTATAACTATTTTAATATAAAAGCAAATTTTAGTTGAAATAGTTTGTTAAATCTGGAACTATTTGCTTTTTTCTAGATAGTCTTCTTTTTAAATCAACTAAATTACTCTCTACCTTTGTATTGAAAACATTTTCTATTATTTCTGTATCTTTTCAATCCAATACTATTGATGTATTTTTTTCTCAGATAATATCTACAACAGATAGTAATATAAAATCTAAATTATTTTCTATTTTTATTTCTTGCATTGCTTTTAATAATTCATCTTTTCTTCATAATGAATATAAAGGATTTGTAGTTTCAAGTGTACCTATTCAAGCCTTAACTCAATTTACTTCAAATTCTTTATAGTCATATTTTACAATATCTTTTGCAAGCATATCTCATAAATCTGACTTTGCATTAAACATAGGCATTGCAAAATCTTCAAAATCAGATATTCATGTTATCTCCTTTAACTCTTCAGCTATTTGTATATCTTCCTTTGTAGTAGTTGCAGATTTAAATAACAAACTATCAGATAATATTCATGCTAAAATCATTGTAGCTATATCTTTTGATAACTCGACACTATTTTCTTTATACATTTTATATAATATAGAGCAAGTAGAACAAAGTTTTTCCATTCTTATATTTAATGGAGAGTTTGTTTTAAAATTTATTTTATGATGGTCAATTATCCATTCTACTTCTAGTTCTTCGATATTATCAAGCGTTTGAAATTCTTCATTGTGATCAACTAGTCATATTTTTGTTCAAGCAGGGAAATTTGTTTTTATTTCTGGCTTAGTGATACTTAATGATTCTAATAAATATTCTGTTTCTTTATTTAACTCTCATTGAATATAAGCTGTAGCATTATATAATCATTTTTTATTTAAAAAATCAGAAAAAATTATAGCTCAAAGTGTAGCGTCTGTATCAGGTATTTTATGTCATACTATTTTTATATCTATCATAAATTTTTATTAGTTTTAATTTTATTTATTATATTTTTATTTTTTAAAAGTAAAGATTATCTTCATCTATCTCTCTTTTTAAATTTACCACTAAATTTATCTTTTAATTTTTTAAATTGCCTTTCTCATATTTTTTCTTCTAAAACTATATTTAACTCAGCTTCTTCATCAAATATATTTATATCCATATCTATTTTATGTTCTAGTTTGAATTTATAATCTTCATAATTTCAATAACTCACACTTAATTCTCAGTCATTTATAAACCATATATTAGTTGCTAGTTTATTAACAAAATATCTGTCGTGTGATATAAATAAGATAGATCATTTAAAGGCTTTTAATTCTTCTTCTAATGCTTCTCTAGTGTCATAATCTAGATGATTTGTAGGCTCATCTAATATTAAAAGATTACAATCTCTTTGTCATAGTATTGCAAAAAATAATTTTGATATTTGTCATCAACTTAATTCAGAAACTTTTTTATCTAGTATAGTTTTATCGAATAAATAACGACTTAATATTGATATTAATTGTTGATCTGGAAATCAAAATCATTGATTTGAAAAATTTTCTCTAACCGTTTTTTCTTTTTCTAACTCTTCGTGCATTTGAGAATAATATCATATTTTAACAGCTTTTCATCTAGTAAATAATCAATCTAATACATCCAGTTCATTCATTATAGTTTTTAAAAAAGTTGATTTTCATGCTCAATTTTCTCAAACTATTCAAATTATTTGTTTTTTATATAGGTGCTGTTCTGAAATAAAAAATAGTGGTTCTTTTCTTCAAATGAAAACTTCTTTGAAATATAATACTTTTTCAGGTAAATCTCATGAAAAATTAAAAATAAAATTTGGTTTTTTAGGAATATACGGTATATCTAATTTCTCCATTTTATTCAAACTTCTTTCTCTTGATTTTGCCCATCATGCTCTAGATCATGCTCTAAATCTATTTATCAATTTTTCTTCTTTTTCAATAAATTCCTGCTCTCTTTTATAATTATCTAGTTTTTTCTCTTCTATCCTTTTTCTTTCTATTAAATAGTTTGAATAATTATTATGATAATATGTTATTCATCTTCATGGTTGAATTTCATATGTTTTATTACATGTCTTATCTAGGAATTCTCTATCATGTGAAATAATTACATATCAACCTTTCCATTTATTTTGCAGAAAAGACTCAAGCCATTCTACTGATCACATATCAATAAAATTCGTAGGCTCATCCAAGAATAATATATCTGGTGAAGCTAGTAGTACTTTTGCTAAAGCAATTTTTGTTCTTTGTCATCAACTAACTTCTGAAAGTTTCTTATCTAATAATTCTAATATTCAGATTCAACTAGTAACCTGATGGATTTTATTATTATAATCATGTCATCATATATTATTAAATTGTTCTATAATAGAAGTATATTCTTCAATAAAATCCATATTGTGAGGGTCTTTATTCATTTTCTCCTGAGCATCATTTATTTTTTTCTCCATTATAATAATATCTTCGAATGATTCTTTTAATTCTTCTCTAACTAATTTTTCTTCATTATCAGAATATATTTGATGTAAATATCATAATGTCATATTTCAAACATTATCTATAGTCCCATTATAGTTTTTTATTTCTCATGTTAATATTTTAAGAAATGTTGTTTTTCATGCTCAATTAGATCAAACTATTGAAATTCTATCATTTTCATTTAATGTAAGATCAATTCCTTTAATAATGACTTCTCAATTAAATTCTAAAGAGTCTATTTTTATTTTTAAATGTTTAGTCATTAATATAAGTTATTATTTTTAATATATTTTTCTATACTTTTCATTACTAGTTTATCTATTTTTATTTTTTTGTTAATATTTTCTTTTATTTGTGTACTAGATATATCTATGTCTGTGGAAGTATCTATTAATTTATAATTTTCTAAATCTATATTATTAAATATATATCATTTTCTAGGGACAAATATCTTTTTTAGTTTTTTTTGAATATATTTATCAGGATTTCATGACCAAGTATTAATTCAAGAGGAAACATCTACTCAAAATATATGATAAGGTTGAATTCATAACTT
>JALSMB010000006.1 GCA_026988025.1 Candidatus Altimarinota bacterium
TAATTGATATTTTGTTTAAAATGAACGTTTTAGATAAATTAATGCTTTTATCTAATGTATCATATATGTCATTAATTTTGTTACTCATTTTTTAATTTTATTACTAAAAGAGACTATTTTACTAGCCCCTTTTATTAAATTCACATACTATCTCTAATTGTATTTACTTCATGTAATAAAGTTTGATCTTGTTTAATTAATTTTTCTAATTTTTTACATGAGTATAGTACAGCTGCATGATTTCTACCATCAAAAATATTTCATATTCTTTCATAGGTATAATTCATTTTTGTTTTAAGTAAGTACATTGATACTTGTCTTGGTATCATAAACTCTTTTCTTCTATTTGATCATTTAATTCATTCAACTTCTATTCAAAAATGTTCTCATACTTTTGCAATAATATCTTCAAAACTTTTAATTGTTGTTTTATGAGGAGTTTTAGTGCTTCATAAAATATCAGTTGTGAAACTAAGTTTTTTTAATTTTTCTGCAATTCTTGGTAGAGTTGGTGTAATATTACTTAATTCGTATTCAGCAATCATTTGGTTTAATACTCATTCTAACTCTCTAACATTTTCAGTTACATTAGCTGCTATAAATTCAGCTACGTCTTGTGGTATCATAAATTCTTTTGCTCTTGCTTTTTCTTGTAATATAGCAAGTCTAGTTTCGAAATCAGGTATTCATATATCAACAGTAATACCCCATTCAAATCTACTTCTTAATCTTGGTTCAAGATTTTCTAATTCTTTTGGTGCTCTATCTCATGAAATTATAATTTGTTTATTAGATTCATATAATAAATTAAATATATTATATAATTCATTTTGAGTTTGTTCTTTTTTTGCTAAAAATTGCACATCATCAATTATTAAAACATCCATTTCTCTATATTTTTGCCTTAATCTTTCTATACTTCTCTTTTTAACGGCAGATACATATTCAGTAATAAATTTATCTGCAGTTGTGTATACTATATTTTTATCTTTAAATTTTTTAATAATTTCATTTCAAGCAGCTCTAAGTAAATGAGTCTTACCTAATCATACATCTCAATATATATATAATGGATTATATGCTTTACCAGGGTTTCTACAAACTGCCTCACAAGCTGAAAATGCTAATTGATTATCAGTTCAAACAATAAAATTATTTAGATTGTATCTTTCTTTAGCTGTTTTTGATGCTACAACTTTATGATTAATAGAATTATCTAAATTAATATTTTTTTTAGATTTTTTAGATTTAGTAACTTCTTTTAGAAAATTAGAACAGTCAATTGTATCAGTGTTTGAAGGGTTATCAATATTTGAATCAATTTTAAATGAAATTTTTTCAATTTCTCTATTTTCTAATTTAGTAGCTGATAAAACTTCATTATAAAATTTTGCTTCTAAATTATCTTTCATAAAACTAGAAACTACTCAAAATACTACTTCATTTTTATTTAATTCTAAAATAGAAATTTTTCTAAAATAAACTAGAAAATCTTGTTTCTTTATAGAGTTTATAATATTATTAACTATATTTTGTAATTGGTATTGTTTTTGCATTTTATTTGGGATAATTTTATTATAAATAATTCACTAATTAATCGTTCTTTATTTGTCTTTATCTCTTATTTGACTGTAATCAGTTTAATCGCTTTATTTTAATAGTCAAAGTAATATTTTCCCTTGACGTAGTTTGATGTTTAAAAAATGTAAACAATAACTTAGTTAGCATTGATAAAGTACACAAAATATAGTTTTTAACATTTTTATAAATTCATCTGTCAATATTTTTTATAAAAAAGTTTTATACATAATTTATGCTATCTTTAATGAATTTCATTGATAATAGATGTTGTTAATTCATTGATTATCTCCATCATTATTTATTCAGTTTGACTTAAAAAAAAATACTTCAAAATTAAAATTATTTATATCTAAAAAATTCATATATGACTCAAATATTTCATTAACCTTATTATTAAAGTTTCTAACATTATCATAAGCTATAGGTAGATCAAATAGTTTATTTATTTGAGATGTTAATTCTAAATGATTTATTCTTCAAGTAATATCAAAAAAAGTAACATGAAATTCATTTGCATGATTTTTTAATACAGATATTTTATTAAGCTCATTTATAAATCAATTTATATCTGATGAATTATTATCGAATTTTAAATTTTTATAAAATGTCATTCATGTGTTTTCAACTGCTTATATTATTAATTCTTTTTCATCATAAAAATCATAATTTAACATATCTACTTTTAAATTTGCTAAATCTTGTTTTTCTTTTTTATTAAGTTTAAATAATTTAAAAAATAATTCTTTAGCATATATATAATCTTCAAAAATATTTTCTATTATTAAATCCCAATCATACAATCAAAAACTATTTAATTTATCTAAAGTATCTCAAGTAAACCTATCTTTGTAATTTGTAATTGCTGATAATGTATCATTTTTTTTGATTTTTCATAAACTTTCATCTTCTAATAAATAATAATGATACTGTTCAAATAATCATCTTTTTCATAATTCTTTCTTTAATCATGTTGAATTATTACATAAATTAATGAAACTATCAAAATTTTCACTAAATAAAAGTGTATCTCATCAATTTTTAATTCAATATATAAATAAACTTATATCTATATTTTTTGTATTTAAATTTAATATATTAGAATATATTGATGCAAAATGTACTCAATTTTCTATTAAAAAATATAAAATATTATATTTTTCCTCTAAATCTAAAGTATTACTAATTTCAATGAGTTCTTCAAAATCATTCTGTTCTTCAGTATTTGTAAATGATTCTATTAATGTATGTACTTTAAATATAATTGAGTCTCATTCAATTATATTTTTTGATTCTTCTTTATAATTAGATTGATATAAAGCTATATCTGATAGTGTTAAATTTTCATTTTTTTCTTCAATACTATTATTTGTTTCCATGTTCTATTTTTAATATTAATTAGTATTATTATATAATAAATAAAAAACTAGTCAATTCATATTTTTTTAATAAAATAAATTGGTTTTTATTTTTTTATATATATACTATATTTGTGAGAGAAGGTATCTACTGCAAGATTAATCTTGGAGAGGAAAGTCTGGACATCGTGAGGAAAGCGTAGAAGATAACAACTTCGGTTTAGGTTATAATTCATAAAGCCTAAATACCACTAGTGCCGCAGAGACAATACTAACTAATTTATTAGTGAAAGGTGAAAAGACATTCTAAGAATGTAGCTTGCTTGCAAGATTTGGTAAACTGTACGTGATGCAATGGGAATGGTATTTCTAGAGATTATTTTCCTCTATTGTTTCAAAGAAATATACTCAGCTTGAGTCTATGAGTGATTATAGACCTAGATAGATTGATACCTAGATACAAAATCCGGCTTATTACTCTCACATTTTAAATAAAACTTAAAAAAATATGAAATTAGTATTTATATGAATTCAGGGTTCTTGAAAATGAACTCAGGCAAGGCTATTAGAAGAAAAATATGATTTTAAATTATTTGAGTCATGAACTGCACTTAGAAATATAGCAAAAGAAGATTCTGAATTATGAAAAATAGTAAAAGAAACGATTGAAGCATGAAATCACGTATCACCAGAAATTGTTGAAAATATAATGGTTGATATATTAGAAAATAAAAGTGATTGAAAAAATGCAATTTTTGATGGTTTTGTTAGAAATATATGAAATAAAGAAAGTGCTGATAAGGTTTTGTGAGATTACACAGTAGTTTTATTTCAGTTATCGGAAGAAAAAGCAAGAGAAAGATTATTATGAAGAATGTATAATCCTAAAACTTCTGAAACATTTAATGCTTGAACTCTAATTGACCCAGAAACATGAGATAAGCTTGAAAAAAGAGCTGATGATAATGAAAAAGCAATAGAAAAAAGAATTGATTTGTATATTGAAAAAGCATTACCACTTGTGACTGAATATAGAAAAACTTGAACTATGTTAGAAGTTAATGCAGATCAATCAGTAGAAGATGTATTTAAACAATTAGTAGAAAAATTAAATTTAAAATAAAAAAATGATAGGATTTCAATTATGAAGAGAATATAAATTATCAGTTGCTGAAATATTAGCAGTTTTTCCTGACTGAAAAACTGTATTTTTGAATAAAGATTTTTTAATATTAGAAAATATAGTAAAAAATGAAGTATTAGAAAAAGCTAATAATTTATGATGAACAATTAAAATAATAGAAATTAATAATAACTCTACTATTTTAGAAGATGCATTAAATTCTGAAGGTAAATTCAAATATTGAATAAGTATATTTTGAGAAAAGAAAAATCTTAAAACTACATTAATGGATCAAAAAAAAGAACTTAAATGACAAAGTATATCTTCTAGATTTATAAATAAAGATTTTAAAAATCTTAGTTCTGCTCAAATATTATGAGAGAAATTGGTTAAGACTCTTTCAGATTATACTTTTATATATACTGAAGATAAAAGATTCTTCTGAAAATCAATTTGGGTTCAAGATATATATAATTATTCAAAAAGAGATTGGCAAAAAGATAGAGATATGCAAACTGGTATGTTACCACCAAAATTATGTCAAATGATGATAAATCTTTCATGTGGTAAAACGATTTATGACCCTTTTGTTTGATTAGGTACTGTCCTTATTGAATCTATATTAATGTGAAATAAAGAAGTATATTGAAGTGATTTAAGTCAAATAATGGTAGATAATACTACAAATAATATTAATTGATTTATAAATAGACAAAATATACAATTAGATAATGTTGAAATAATTAAATTGAATTCAAAATTTATTAATGAATCAGAAATTTTATTAAATAAAAATATTGATTCTATAGTTACAGAGTGATATCTAGGAGAAATGATGACACAAAAAAATATTAGTCATGAAAGAATAAATAAACAAAAAGATTCACTTGTTGAATTATATGATAGATTTTTTATTTGATTGAAGGAAATTAATTATAATTGAAATATTGTTATATGTTTTCCTTATTGGGAAATCAAATGAACTACTGTAATGTTTACTGAAATTTATGATACTATTAATAAATATTGTTTAATAGAATGATTATTCCCTGCTGATTATTTAATTAAATGAACTGATAATTGAAGTCTTTTATATAAAAGAGAAAAACAATTAGTTTGAAGAGAAATTTTTAAATTAAAAATGAAGTAGACAATTTATTCTACTTCATTTTTTTATATAATTCTTCATTTTAATATATATCTATCTAATTCTGTAATTTTTACTTTAACTAAATCTCAAATTTTTATTCAATCTGTTTTAGGAAAACGTACTTCTTTAAAGTTTCTAGTTCTTCAAGTAAAATTTCATTCTTTTTCTCATGAGATAAGTACTTCTTCCTCTCTATCCAACATCATAGAATTTCTAGAAGTAACATTTTCTAAAAGTATATCATTTAATATATGCCATCTTTCAGCTTTTTCTTCATTTGTAATATTATCAGGGTAAATTTTAGCAGCTATTGTTGTTTTTCTTACAGAATATCTTGCATTGTATGTAAAATCAAATTGACACTCTTTAAATGCATTAACTGTTTTTTGGAACATTTCCTCAGTCTCACCTGAAAATCAAACTATTATATCTGTAGAAATAGCAAACAATGGATCTTTAGATCTTAAATAATCTACCATTTTTCTAAAATCCTTATATTTATGTCTTCTATTCATTCTTTTAAGCATTTCATCAGAACCTGATTGTAATGCGAAATGAAGATAATTACATAGTTTATCTAATTCAAAATGAGCATCAAGAATGTCTTGAGTCATATCATGAGGGTTAGATGAAGTGAATCTAATTCTATCAACTCATTCTATTTTATTTAATTCTTCTAATAATTCTCTAAATGGAGATTTTCACAATCAATCATTCCACTTTCATTTTTCTTCATTCCAAAATTTTTTATCTATCCATTGTTTTCAATATGAATTTACATTTTGTCATACAAGAGTTAATTCTTTAGCTCAATTTAAAACAGCTTCTTTAGCTTCATTTACAATATCTAAAATAGTTCTAGAATTTTCTTTTCATCTTGTCATAGGTACTATACAATATGTACAATAATTATCACATCATGATTGTATTATTATAATTGCACTTGCTGGATTTTCTCTTAATTGTTTTTGTTTTAAATAATCATCAAAAGAATAATCTGATCAAAATGATTCTCATAATATATGTGTTAAAATCAAAGGTAAATATTTAGTATCTTCAATTCTAAGTGTAAATGCTAATTTATTATCTGATCTAGGAAATAATTTATCATCATTATTAAAAATAGCTGAATTATTATTAGTTATAACTATATTTTTTGCTTTATTTTTATCTCTTTTATAGTCATCTAAATATTTCGAATCAATACCTGTTTTTCTTACCATACAACCAGTTATTCAAACTATTATATTCTTTTTATTTTTTTTATTTTCCCTATCTATTTCTTCAAGCATTCAGAAAACTTTATCTTCTCATTTTTGTCTGACTGAACATGTATTAAAAATAACTAAATCTGCATCTTTCCAATTGTTTACTCTAAAAAAACCTGATTGTAATAAAATCATATTAATTTTTTCACTATCAGCTTGATTCATTGCACATCAAAATGTCTGTATAAAATATTTCTTCACTATAATACTTAATTTAATTATAAATTTTTGTAATTATATAAGAAAAAAAAAGACAATCAAGTTTGTCTTTTTATTCTATTGGAAATTTTGAATTTTTTATTTCTTCAGATATTATTCATTTATCAACTAATTGTTCCGCATATTTATTTAATGAAATCATTCAATCTTTTGTTGATACATGGATTAGATTTGCTAATTCATTTGTTTTTCATGATCTTAATAATAATTCAACATTATTATTAATATTCATTACTTCAAATACTGCTACTCTTCAATCATTATTTATTTTTTGTGTTAATTTTTGAAATATAGTAGATTTTAAAACTCATGATAGTCTATTATTAATAGTAATTTGTTCATCATTTTCATAAAATCATAATATCTTTTTAATAGTATCTCATGTTGTTCTAGAACTAATACTTGTAATTACAAGTATTCAACTTTCAGCCATATCCATAGCTAAATTAAGTGTTTCTTTATCTTTAATTTCAGATATCATTACAATATTAGCATCTTCTCTAAATGCTGATAATAATGCAGAAATATTAGATTTAGTATCTCTTCATAAATTTCTTTGTGAAAAAATAGATTTTTTATTTTCAAAAATAAATTCTACTGGGTTTTCAATTGTTATTATATGCTCTCACCTATTTTTATTTATATCTTCTAATAGTGTTGTAATTGTTGTTGATTTTCATGAAGAGGCTGGTCATGCAACTATTACTAATCAATTTTTTAATTTAGTTATATCTTTTACAGATTCTGGTAACATTAATTCGTCTATTCATTTTACAGTAGATTCAATTTTTCTCATTACTAATGAAATTTTTCATAATTTATAAAATGCATTAACTCTAAATGTTGATCAAGATTGAGATAAATAACTAAAATCTAAATCTTTATTCGTTATAAATTCTTTTATTAAATCCTTTTGTTCATTTAATAATTCTAATAATATTTGATTAACTTTTATTTTTTCTAGTTTTCAAGTTGATTCTAAAGTTAATAATTCTCAATTTACTCTTAATACTATAAATGATCATTCAGTTATATGTATATCTGATGCATTTTTTTTAATAGCAAAATCAAGAATTGGACTTACAGATAAATTTCACATAATATAATTATTAATTGATATATAATTATATTATAACATAAAAGATTAAATAAATGCAAATTTATTTAATCTTTTATTTGTTCTATTATAGAACCCGAGTCTATAATAAATTTTTCAGCCTCATTTCATGTATAATGTTTGTATTTGTCTTTATATATAATTTTTTTAATTCAGGCTCAAATTATATTTTTAGTACAATCTAAACATGGTTGATATGTACAATATATAGTAGCTCACTCAATTTTTACTCAATTTCTAGCTGCCCATAAAATTGCATTCATTTCGGCATGTATTTCATGTCTTGCTGACCAATCATGATGATCTGGTCAATAAATTCAATTAAATTTTTCATTACAATTAATATATCAAGAAGGTGTTCAATTGTATCATGTAGATAATATCCTATTACCTTTAACTATAATAGCTCACACTTGTCTTGATACACATTTTGATCATTTCGCAATTTCAAATGTAATATTTATAAAATTTTTGTCGTTTAACATAATTAATTTATTTCTCAAGTATTAGTAATGCTTTCTTTTATATCAGATATTTGTTGAATCGTAGTTTTAATTCAGTCAATTTTTCCCGAATTAGTATCAATAAAATCAACTACGTCATCATATCAACTTTTAATCTCATTATATGTATTTTGGACTCATGACATTGTTTCTCTAACTGAATCTATTTTATCCTTTGTTTTATCAACTCAATCAACTATATTATTTTTAAAATCTAAGGCTCAACTAAGTATTTCATCAGTTTTTGGAATATTTACTGATTTATCATTAAAAAATTCTCTAAGCTCAATTATTTTATTATTGAATCAATTAATTCATAGTAAATTTTCTATTGCAGATGCAAAATTTGGTAATGTAAAAATTAATAATATGTATCATACAAATAATATTATTAAACTTAATATAAGTTTTTTAATCATAATTTAAAAAAATGAAATAAAATATATAATTAATATATTCCATTTCATCATAAAATCAATATTTTAAATATTATCCTAATAAATCAGAAACATTTAATTTTCATTTTTTTAAATCCTTATTTAGTGATATTATTTCTTTATCATTAATTTTTTTATCATTAATTTTATTAATGGAATTTGTATTTAATAATGTATTTTTTAATTTATTGATATTTTCTTCTGTTAATAACTTATTTGATAAATTAATAGCTAATACTTCCGTTTTTACCATTGAATGTTTACCACATTTAAAACATTCAATATCTATATTTATTGTTGATCAGGCAGCTCATATAATATCAACATTTGTATCATTAATTCATTCTCAGCATTCAGGACATTTATAACTTTTAATTAATGATTCTATCATTCATTTTATTGATTGAAAATTCATATTTATTTAATTATTTTTAAACTCTTAATAATTATATCATCTAATTATATATTTTTCAAAACTTTTTCAATTCTTTCTATTGACTTTTGATTTCATAGTATATATACCATTTCTAATCAACCAGGTGAAAATTGTTCTCAACTTAGTACACATCTAACTGGCCACAACACTTGTCCATTTTTCATTTCAGCATCTTTTATTTCTTTAATAAATGCATTTTTTATATCTAAAATTGTATCAAAATCTTCTCATTTTGATTTTAATAATCTTAATGTTATTTCTAATGCCTTTTTTACTATTGTTATATCTGTGATTTTCATTTTTTCATTTAACATCAATTCATTACTAGGAATTTTTGAATCACTATAAAAGAAATTTGTATATCATTTGTATTCTGAAAAGTGTTTTATTCTACTTTTTAATTCAAAAAAGATTTTTTTATTATATTCATCTGAAAAAGTATTAATTAAATTATAAAAATCAACATCGTATCTTGATAAATATGTCATTAATTTATTATACAAATAATCTAAATCAGAAGTTTTTAAATAATGACTATTGAAAAAATCTAATCTTTCGACATCAAATACAGCTCAAGATTTATGTACATGATTGAGATCAAATCTTTCAATTAATTCGTTCATAGTAAAAAATTCTTCAGTTGTTTTAGGATTCCAACCTAGTAATGCTATATAGTTAATAATTGCTTCACTTAAATAACCTTTTTCAATATATTTTTCAACTGCTACATCTCATGTTCTTTTTGATAGTTTCTTTTTATCACTTCATAATAATAAAGGTATATGGGCAAAAATTGGAGCTTCCCATCAAAAAGAATTATACATTATAACGTGTTTTGGTGTACTTGGTGTCCATTCATCTCATCTAATAACATGCGTTACTCACATTAGATGATCATCAACTACATTTGCTAAATGATATGTAGGAAAACCATCAGATTTTAGTAAAATTTGTTCATCTATATCTTTTGAAGGAACTTTAATTTTTCATTTTACCATATCTTCAAATTCTATAATTGTATTGTCTGGTACTTTTAATCTAACTGTGTATGAAGCTCATGAATCTAACTTTTCTTTAATTTCTTCTTTTGATAAATATCTACATTTTTTATCATATTTTGTAGGTAATCAAAGACTAGTTTGTTCTTCTCTTAATTCAGTTAATCTTTCAGAACTACAAAAACAATAGTATGCTTTATCATTTTCAATTAACTGATCTAGATATTTTCTATATATACTTAATCTTTCAGATTGATAATACGGTCATTTATCTCATGGATTATTAGGTCATTCATCAGGTATTAATCATACAGAAGCTAAAACTTTAAGCATATTTTCTACACTTCATTCAACTAACCTAGTTCTGTCAGTATCCTCAATTCTTAGCATAAATTTACCATTATTTTTTTTGGCAAATAAATAATTATACAATACTGTTCTTAAACTTCAAATATGTAAATATCATGTAGGGCTTGGTGCAAATCTAGTTATTACTGTCATTCTTCTTTATATTTTACAAATTAATTTATTTTATTCTATGGAAAATAATGCTTTTGTAAAGCTATAATTTGATATTTTATTAGTAAAAATTTTAAAAATTTGATATAATTGAATATGTAATTAAAATAAAATTAATTTAATAAATAATTTAAAATAAATGACAGTTATTTGAAAAACAGATAAAATTATAACTAATACATTAATTCCAACAGTTATTGATAAAACACCAAGTTGAGATAGAGCATATGATATTTATTCTAGATTATTAGAAGATAGAGTTATATTCTTATGAGAATGAATTGATAGTCATGTTGCAAATACTGTAATTGCACAATTATTATTTTTGGAAAAACAAAATCCAAAAGCTTGAATTACTATGTATGTAAATAGTCCTGGTTGACATGTTACTGCGTGATTAGCTATTTATGATACTATGCAATATATTTCATGTCCTGTTACTACTGTTTCAATTTGATTATCTGCATCTATGTGATCAATTATATTATGTTGATGAGCAAAATGAAAAAGATATTCATTACCTCATAGTGAAATAATGATCCATCAACCTCTTGGTTGAGCAGAGTGACAAGCAACTGATATTAGATTAGCTGCAGAACATATTATAAAAACTTGAGAAAGATTATATAAAATAATCGCAAAACATACAGGCAAAAAGATTGAACAAGTTGAAAAAGATTGTGATAGAGATAATTTTATGACAGCTGAAGAAGCATTAGAATATTGATTAATTGATAAAATAATAAAAAATAAGTAAAACTAAAAGTTTTACTTATTTTTTTCTATTTCAAATATAATTTACTAAAAATTTTAGTTTTTCAGATTGTAATTCTTTGATAATATTATTACAATCAAAGATTAATTTATCTAAATATTTATGTGTTTCATTTAATCACATAAAATATACGAATCATTTTTCTTCAGAATCTCATACACTCTTCCCAGTTTCCTCTGGTGTTCATTCAACATCTAATAAATCATCTTTTACCTGAAAAGCTAAACCAATTTTTTGTCAAAATTCTTTAAATTTTTTTAGTTCAATATTATTTTCACTTAACATTAAAGCTCATATAATTGATATTTCTATTAATGCTCATGTCTTTTTATTATGAACTTCAATTAAATTTTCTATTGTTAATTTTTTAGGATTGTTTTCATAATATAAATCTAAAACTTGTCATCATAACATTCATTTTATTCAAACTGACTCTCAAAATATTTTTATTAATTCTGTATTTCATATTTCAGATAATAATTCAAATGATAATGAATTTAATAAGTCTCAAATAAGTATTGCGTTAGCTTCTCAGTATTTTTTCCAAACTGTCAATTCTCATCTTCTTAATTCATCATTATCCATAGCAGGCAAATCATCATGAACAAGACTAAATGCATGTAATAATTCTAATGATATACAAAATTTTACAATATTTGAATTAGTATTTATATCATTAATATCCAGTCATGATATCATTAAATAAAACTCTAAAGCCAGAACACTTCTTATTCTTTTTCATCAAGTACAAGCATATATACTTGCTTCTTTAATTATATCTAATCATTTATTATTCTCTGATTTAAAATAATTTATTAGATAATTATTTATAGATTCTTCTATAAAAGTTTTATAATCATTATACCATATAGGTAGCATATTTTTTTAAATTAATAATTATTTTCAAAAATTTCTTTTTGATGTATTAAATTTTTCAATTGCTTTTTCTAGTTCATTATTATCAAATTCAGGCCATTTTTTTTCTGTGAAATAATATTCTGAATATTCAGAATCATATAAGCAAAATCACGAATGCCTAATATCTCAACCTGTCCTAATTATCATATCAATAATTGGAAATTTTCATGTGTCAGTATATTTTCTAAATTTCTCCTTTGTTAGTGTATCAGGATTAATTCATTTTTTTATAATCTTTTTTGTGGCTCTAATTACTTCATCTTGTCATCAGTAAATAAGAGCTAATATTACGGTCAATCATTTATTATTTTTAGTACTTTCTTTAACTTCAATAAGTTTATTGAATGAATCAATTGGTAATTTTGATATATCTCATATTGTTTCAATTTTAATATCATATTCCTTCATCTGATTTAGGTAAGAATCGATATTATTGATAAGTTTAATAATTCATTTTACTTCTTTTTCATCTCTTTTTTTTAAATTATCTGTTGATAAAACCCATAATGTGAGATATTTAATTCATTTATCAGAGACTTTTTTTGTAATATTAACGACATTTTTAGCTCATGCTATATGTCATGCAATTGATGGTAAAAATCTTTTTTTTGCCCATCTACGATTTCAATCCATTATTATTCAAAGATGATTTATCATATGATTAATTTAATATTAAATGTTCAGGATTAGCTAATTCATGAAATTTTCAATTTTTAGCCATTAATTCATTATAATTTCAATTTTCAACAATTTTTCAATTTTCCAACATAAAAATTTTATCTGAGTTTTGTATAGTAGATAATCTATGTGCTATAACTATTGAAGTTCTTCATTTCATAAGTTTATCTAAAGCTTTTTGTACCAATTTTTCAGTTTTATTATCAAGTGCTGATGTGGCTTCATCTAAGATAAGAATTTTTGGATCTTTAAGAAATAGTCTGGCAATTGCTATTCTTTGTTTTTCTCATCAAGACAATTTTAATCATCTTTCTCAAATAATAGTATTAATTCAATCTTTTAATTCAAATACAAAGTTAGCCTCGGCTTTTTTTAATGCAGATTTTATATCTTTAATTGTACTATTTTTATTAGCAAATAAAAGATTTTCTTTAATTGTTGAATTAAAAAGAGAATTATCTTGCATAACTAATCAAATATTTGATCTTAATGAATTTTTATTAACAGTTTTAATATCTATTCAATCAATACTAATTGTTCAACTTTTTATTTCCCAAAACCTAAAAACAAGATTTATTATAGTAGATTTTCATGCTCAAGTATTTCAAACAAAAGCAATTTTTTCTCATTCTTTAGCATTAAATGAGATATTTTTAATTATTCATTTATCTTTAGAATATCAAAAAGATACGTTTTTGAATTCTATATTTCATTTAATATTTCATAATTTTTTCACTACTTCAATTTCTTTATCTAATTTTAATTCATCAAATTCTTCATAAAGATTTCTAATAGAACTTAATTGTTCTTGGTTATTTCTTAAATTTCTAAATATAAAACTTATTGGAAAATAAATATATCAAATAAAAGAAAAGAAAAGGAATAATGTTGTAAAATTTATTTCTCATGAACTAATTAAGTAAAATCAAACAGATAGAACTATTACCCTTGATGTCATTACAATAAATCATGTATAAATATCTGCAACTGACCATCTTTTTGAAACTAATCTTTGTTTCTCCATAGTTCTGTTATTAAGAGAACTCATTTTTTTTGAAAACGTATTTTCTAGTACTAATGTTTTTATAAGTCAAAGATTTTGTAATGCATCTCAGAAGTATCAAAATGATTTATCCCAGCTTTTGTTTACTTGTTTTTGTAATTTTTGTGTTTTAAAATTAAAAATATATCAAATATACATCAATATTGGTAACATAAAAAGTGTAGCAAAAGCCATTTTATAATTAATATAAAATAATATAATTATAATTACGAACATTCATGAAAGATTTTTTATTAAATCTGAAAAAATAAAAAAAAGAAAATTAAAAGTATCCTTAATTCATCTATCAAAAATTTTATAAATAGATCATTGTTTTTTATTTAGATAATCATTATATTGCATATGAATAATCTTATCTGTCCAATATTCAAATTGTCTATTATGGAAAAAAAGTATATTTTTATCTGTTAAATAATATCTATATATATAACTTGCTACTAGAGAGAAAAATATAAAAAATATCCAAAAAACAATAAAATATACTATATTTTTAAAATTCACACTTTCTCAGTTTATGTATTGTTCTATATAACCAATAATTTTCACAAAGAAAAAAGGTTCAATTAACCATAGAATAGATACAAAAACTCAAAAAAACAAAGCTGTATAAAACTTTGTTTTTCAAATTGTATTTTTGTAATCTAAAATTACCCTTTTAATTATATCAGAATTTGTCATAATATCTATTATTAAACAACTATTTTGTCTTCAGGATTAATTATAATTTTTTTATAAACACTTAATTTTTTCTTCATATTTACTTGATATAGTATTGGTGATGCAATAAATATTGAGCTATAAGTACCAATAAATGTACCAAATATCATAACTAGTATAAATCATTTTATTGTTTCAGGTCAAAATAAGAAAATGGTAGTTAAAACGAATATCAAAGTAAGACTCGTATAAATACTTCTTGTTAAAGTTTCTCTAACAGATAAATTTATTATTTCATCGAGATTTTTTCATCTTCAAGCAAATTGTCTTAAATTACTTCTAATTCTATCAAATACCACTATTGTATCATTAATAGAGTATCATAGTATAGTTAATAGTGCTGTAATAAAAAATGTATCTATTTTAAATTCTGGATAATACATTGATATAAATATGTATGCTCAACTAGAAATTATAACATCATGAAACAATGTTATAACTGTTATTGCTGCAAATGATAAAACAGAGATTCAAGAAACTACTCATGAAAACGCAAATGTAACATAGAAAGTAATTGCAACAATAGCTAATGCTAAAGTTATAAATGCAGTATTTTTAATATAATCTCAAAAACTTTTACCAATATTTATATATTTAGCTTCTATAGATGTAGTATCTTGTTTTTGTATTATATTAAATACATCTGTTTTAAATGTATTTTTTAATTCATCTAATTTTTTAGCATCATCTATTGGATAAAATCATACTACAACTGAAATAGTTTTTTGTCCAGTAATTCTGTAAACATTAATATTATTAATTACCTGTTTATCATTATAAAGAATTGTTTCTTTTTTAATATTTAATTCTTTTTTAACATTATCAATATTTATAGAATTTTCATAATTATAATCCATTTGAATACCTCATGTCATATCTATTCATAAATTCAATTTTGGTACTAGTAATAAGAAAACTGAAATGATGAAAAATAATGCAGATACACCTAAGTATATATATCTATTTTTTAAAACGTCCATATTTAATTTATATATAAAATAAAAAGTCTTAGTTATTGTATTTAAAAACTAAAAAAAGCAAGATTAAAACTTGTAAAATCTTTAAATACACATAAAATCCACGTACTAAAAACTAATAAAATTAAATGGTAAAAAAAATAATACAATTTTTATTTAAATTAATAAATATATTTTTTATATGACTGACTATATGATTAGCACTTATCTCTATATTTAAAAAAGAGTGGATAGAACAATTTATAGAATGGATGAAGGTTGTTATTGAATCAATGTGAATGTGGAATTATTTAATAGCATGAATAAGTAGTATAATAGAGGCTTTCCCAGTATTATGAATTGTTGTACCCTGACAAAATATTTTACTGATTGTAGGTTGATTTTTTTGACATATAGATAATCTACATTTAATTTATATAATGATTGTATGATCAATATGAGCTATAATCTGAAATTGGATTTGATATATATTATGAAAAATATATTGAGATAGTTTTTTTAAAAAATACTGAAACTGGTTTTGAATATGATTAACTGAAGTTAAATATATAAAAAAATGAATTCATAAATGGTGAGCTTTATGAATAATTTTATGAAAATTTCATCCTATGACTAGAGCATTTCTTCCATTTATAGCTTGAAGCATGTGAATGCATTCATTCAGGTTTATGATTTATAATATTATTTGATCTATAATCCGGGCTGTAACAATAATATTACTTTGAGTTGTTTTTATTGAATATTATAAAATAATACTTGAATACATATGAACAATTATGATATGAATATTCGCATTAATTGGATTATATATATATAAATATAAAAAGAAGGAATTTATGCTTTATTTGCATGAAAAAAACAAAGAATTAGAAGATTTAAATAAATAAGTAAAAAAAATGAATAATAAATTACCAAAAGAATTAATAGATAGATTGAAAGAAATTTATAGTAATGATGAATTAGATATAATTGAAAATGGATTTAATACTGAACATAGAAAACCAAGTTTCAGAATAAATACATTAAAAACATCAACAAAAGAAGTATTAGATGCTTTATTAGAATCAGGTTTAGAAGTTAAAAAAGTAAAATTTTTAAAAAACTGATATATTCTTTTAAATTGAGAAGAAAAAGACCTATGGAATTTAGATATATATAAACAATGAAAAATTTATATGCAGTCTATTTCAAGTCAATTACCAGTTGATTTATTAGACATATCAGACTTTAATAAAATATTAGATATAACAGCTGCACCAGGTGGAAAAACATCTCAAGCTAGTGCATTATTAAAAAATACATGAGAAATAATTGCTAATGATAACAATAGTATAAGAATTGATAAGTTAAATTTCACATTAAACAAACAATGATGTAAAAATGTAAAAGTTTTAAAAACTGATGCAAGACTCATAGCTAAGAAAAATCCTAGTGATGAAGAAAACAATGGATATATTAATTATTTTAATCATATTATTGCTGATTTACCTTGTAGTGCAGAATGAAAAATTAATTTAACTAAAGAAAAAACATATTGATTCTGGAATTTATGAGTAGTTAAAAGAAATTTTAAACTACAGAAAGAAATTTTAAAATCAATTATTCCAATGCTAAAAGAAAATGGAACTTTAATGTATTCAACATGTACATTAGCTCCAGAAGAAAATGAAGCTGTAGTTCATATGATCTTGTCACTATATCCAGAATTAAAATTACAAGATATAGATATGGATTATAAATATTCTAAAAAATGAATAAAGTGATTTTGAAAACATGTTTATAGAAAAGATATCAATAAAACAATAAGAATACTTCCTAATGAAGAAAGCGAATGATTCTTTATCGCTAAATTTAAAAAAAATCTAACTCACTTAAGTTAGATTTTTTTTAAAGAACATTATAAGATAAATATGATATATATCATACATAAATTGTAACTAATATAATTCACTCAATTTTAGTGAGAAAATATTTTTTAAATGTAAATGCGGCTATGAATACTAAAAAACTAGCAAGTAATTCAAATCATAAATCTATATTCATTCATTCATAACCTTTTAATGGATGAATAAATCATGTAATACCTAGTATCCATACAGTATTAAATATATTAGATCCAACAATTCAACCTATAGCCATGTCAGTATTTTTTTTGAATGCTGCCATCATACTTGCAGCTAATTCAGGTAAACTTGTTCAAATAGCAACTATTGTTACTCAAATAAATGACATAGGTAATCAAAATCATACAGCAATATTAATAGCACTATCAACTATTAATTTTCATCAATATATCAATCATATTAATCATAAAATAATATAAATTGAAGATCTTGTTGTGGTCATTAGTTTAATAGATTCTGCTTCTTTTTTTTCTTCTTTTAGTTCATTTTTATCTTTTTTTTCAATAGCAATTGTATAAGTATAATATAAAAATACTGAGAAAAACATAAGTAGTATAAAAGCATCTCATTTAGATAAAAAACCGTCTAATAATAATCAGAATAATACAATAGATATAAGTATAACAAAAGGAATTTCTTTTCTAACTGTAGATTTAGGCATTGCAATAGGATAAACTATTGCAGTTAATCCCAAAATAAGGAAAATATTTGAAATATTACTTCATATGATATTAGAAATAGCTAAATCAGTTTGTCATGAAAAAGCAGACATTATATTTACAACCAATTCAGGAGCACTTGTTCAAAAGGCTACAATTGTTAAACCTATAACTAACGATGATATTCAGAATTTTTTAGCTATTGATGATGCTCAATCAACTAATAAATCAGCTCATTTTATCAATAAAGCAAATCAAATAATAAGTAATAAAATATCCATAAATTAATTATTAAATTTAAATAATACTACATCTCAATCTTGCATAATGTAATCTTTTCCTTGCAATGAAACTTTTCAATTTTCTCTAGCTCATGACCAACCTCAAAATTCTACAATATCAGCCCAATTAACTACATCAGCTTTAATAAATCATTTTTCAAAATCTGTATGTATAACTCATGCTGCTTGTGGAGCTGAATCACCTTTATGAATAGTCCATGCTCTAACTTCTTTTACACCTGCTGTAAAATAATACATTAATCATAAAGCATCATATGATGCTTTAATTAAATCATCTAATCCAGTAGATTTAAGTTCCATTTCATCTAAAAACTCTTTTTTTTCTTCTTCTGACATTTCAATCATATCTGATTCTAATTTAGCACAAATCGGTACTATTTTTTGATTTACTCATACTCAAATAATTTCTCTTAATTCCTCTTCAGTTGATGACATCATATCTTCTGAAACATTACAAGCATAAACAAATGTTTTATTTGTAAGTAGATGCAAATCATATAATGAATATAATTCTTCCTCATCTAATCACATATCAGTAACTAATACTCATTTATTTAATTCTATTTCTATTTTTTTATATACTTCAATTGCTTTCGCTAAATCTTTATCTGATCTTGCTTTTTTTGCATCAGATAATATTCTTTTAGATACAGTTTCAATATCAGCCATTATTAATTCAGCATTAATAACTTCAATATCAAATTTAGGATCTATTTTTCAATTAACATGAATAATATCTCAATCTTCAAATATTCTTACAACTTGTAAAATAGCATCAGCTTCTCTAATATTAGCTAAAAATTTATTACCTAAACCTTCTCATTTACTTGCTCATTCAACAATACCTGCAATATCAATAAATTCACAGTTAGCTGGAACTACTTTTTCTCAATCAATTGTTTTTCTAAGTTTTTCTAATCTAGGATCAGCTACATTTACTATTCATACATTTGGTTCTATAGTACAAAATGGGAAATTTTGAGCATCTGCAGAATAATTTTTAGTTAGTGCATTAAATAACGTAGACTTCCCTACATTTGGTAATCATACAATACCTATTTTCATAATAATATTTTTATAAAATAATTTAAGAGATTATATAGAAAAGTTTTTTTTAAGCAAAAAAAAGAAGGATTTTAATAAATCCCTCTATTTCTTAACATATAAGTCATATAATCTAATTCTTGTTGTCTCTTGATTTCAAAAATATCAGAACAAACTAATAATTCAACTTTAGAATATTCTCTTCTTCTAGTAGCTTCTAGATAAACTCTCTCACAATTTTTTATTCTAGTATTCTCAATATTTTCTAAATCAACTTTATCTGGAGAGTTAATAAATCATTTAATACTTTCTCAATAATAATCACTATAAAAATATGCATTTGTTTGAAAATAACTTAAACTTATAAGTATTGTTATGAATATTAGAGTGATTTTTTTCATGATTTTTTATGTAATTATCTTATTAATTTTAGTATATTAATTTTGTTTATTTATGCAATAAATTTTTTATAATATATATATTATAAATATACTTTAAAGTTTCTTAATAGTTTATCACTTTTGTCTTTTTTCAGTTTTTGTTTTTATCAAAGTATATATATCAAGATATTTTTGCTGAATTTTTCTCTATTTCATTAATGATGATAGATTTAACTCTTTTTTTTCTTCTTCTCTATCTTCAGATTTAAAATGTTTTTTAAATTTTTCTTTATGTTTTTCTTCTTCTTTTGTAACTATTGTAACTAATATATCATCTAACTTATTAGAATATATATTTTCTCTTGTTTCTTTTAGTTTTAATTCTTCATCATCTATTTTATATATTTCTTCTTTTATAGCATTTCTTCAAGAATAGTAATATTTTATTACTTCATCTTTTGTATTTTTTTCTATTCTTCTTCATAGAATATCATATTTAAACTCTGCTATTATTTTAGTTTCTTTTTTATTTCATTGATTATGTTTTTTATATTTAAATATATGTTTAGATTTTTCTTTTATTCTCTTCTCTAATTTTTCTCTAAAATCTTCATCTTTCTTTTGTATTTCTTCAACCCTTACTAATCTATTTTTATAATCATAACTATATTTGTATTCATTATCTTGAATAATATTTCAGTTATTATCATAAATATATTTTATTTCATTTTTTTCTTTATCATTAAATCTATTGAATCATTTTAATTTACTATATTTGTCTTTATTATTTTCTTTTTCTTTTTCAGCTGTATTAATAGCTATATATTGATTTAGATTATTTGTTATATAGTTTGAAATACTTGTTTCTTGTTTTGTATGTTTTCTTTTTTTAGTTTGTTCTATTTTTTCACTATTTATTCTATTTCACATAGAATCATAACTAAACCTTTCTATTAATTCTTTATTTCTTTCTCTTGTTTTATAGTTAGCTTCAATTATTTGATTTAGATTATCATAACTATAGTTTATTAAATAATAAAATAAATTTTATCTATTAATATTCCTAGTACTAATTTTTTATATTAGCCCTAGAAATTGAAATAATTTATATATTTCAAATATAAAATAAAATAATAAAATTATTATTATAATAAATAAGTATTTATTTGTATTTTTATATTCTTTATCTTTTAAAATAAATTTTCTTCAATTAAATAAATCTTTTATAAAAATAATAATTAAAACTCATATTCATAATATGAAATATGGTAATATTCATATAACTTGAGCAGATAATTCCATTGTATTTTTTCATTCTATATCAAATAATAAAAAAGACCATATATAGAATAAAATTAAAAATACAACATATACATATATAGTATTTTTAATTTTATTTCTAAAAAGAAATAAAATTAAAAATACTATAATTCATCATAAAATTAAATTCATATCATTAAAATTATTAAAATAAATTATTGTCCCTCAGGAAAAATTGAAAAATAAGCATTTAGTAAATCATCTTTTGTGAATTCTCAAGTTTTTGTCTCTTTCGCTAATTTTACTCAAATTTCATAAAATTTCCAATCCTCCATTTCATTATTTAAAGGTCATTCATTTTTATATCATTGGTCATAAGCTCAACTTGTAGCAATAAAACCTCAAATTATTAAGCTATTTATTCAATATCAAGCCTTTTTTCAATTGTAAGCATACAAAATATTTCATAAATCAGCTAACCAAAGATCTTTTCAGTCTATAACTATTTTTTTTCAAGAAGTATTAGTTGTCCAGTTTGGATCAATAAATAAAGCTTTTTCTCTTATTTTTTTATTTAATTTTATATTTCATTTTTCTGGATTTAATGTAATATTCGAAAATATTTCATGAGTTTTAAATGAATATAAATTTTCAAAATATACTCAATAAAAATTAAATTTATCAACTATCATTAATAAAGCTTTTTCTCTACCAAATATATCCACAAACATCACCACGCCATTCCCCACATATCCATACAAATTTACATCATCAGATATATCAATCGGATCTCTACTAATAAATCTACTAATTATTGGATTATAATACCTAGCTCTTAGATAATATAATCATATTTCTTTGTCATATTCTCTTCAAGTAAATAATCTTGTATTTCAAATCTTACTCTTTTTAAATTCTTTATATTTTTTACTTTTTCATTCAGAAATATAAGCTTTTCAGAATACATCATATCTATATCTCTCAATTATTTTAGTTTTTTCATCTGTGATTACAACTATACTTCATAAATGATTTTTAGTATAGAAATATATTTTTGTTTCTTCTTTTTCTTTATCTTTAAATTTAAAATGTTTTTTTAATTTATTTTTTATTTCTTTTTTAAATTTTTCTCTATTTTTTTCTTCTTCTTTTGTAACTATTGTAACTAATATATCATCTAACTTATTAGAATATATATTTTCTCTTGTTTCTTTTAGTTTTAATTCTTCATCATCTATTTTATATATTTCTTCTTTTATAGCATTTCTTCAAGAATAGTAATATTTTATTACTTCATCTTTTGTATTTTTTTCTATTCTTCTTCATAGAATATCATATTTAAACTCTGCTATTATTTTAGTTTCTTTTTTATTTCATTGATTATGTTTTTTATATTTAAATATATGTTTAGATTTTTCTTTTATTCTCTTCTCTAATTTTTCTCTAAAATCTTCATCTTTCTTTTGTATTTCTTCAACCCTTACTAATCTATTTTTATAATCATAACTATATTTGTATTCATTATCTTGAATAATATTTCAGTTATTATCATAAATATATTTTATTTCATTTTTTTCTTTATCATTAAATCTATTGAATCATTTTAATTTACTATATTTGTCTTTATTATTTTCTTTTTCTTTTTCAGCTGTATTAATAGCTATATATTGATTTAGATTATTTGTTATATAGTTTGAAATACTTGTTTCTTGTTTTGTATGTTTTCTTTTTTTAGTTATTTCTATTTTTTTACTATTTATTCTATTTTACATAGAATAAATAGTAAACCTTTCTATTAATTCTTTATTTCTTTCTCTTGTTTTGTAGTTAGCTTCAATTATTTGATTTAGATTATCATAATTATAGTTTTCTACTCAGTTACTTATTATATTTCAGTTTGTATTGTAAGTATAGCTATAGTTATTTATTGTTTCTTTAGCATTTTGTGTTGTTAATGATGATAATCTATTTAATTCATCAAATGTGAAGTTTGTAGTTATTCAGTTTCAAAGAGTTTCTTTTATTTTGTTTAAACTGTTATAACTGTAATCAATTATATTTTGATTGTCTTTTGTAATATTTATTAATCTAGAGTTATTATCATAGTTATATTTTGTAGCTACTTCTTCTCCTTGCAAAGGAGAGGATTGAGGTGAGGTGATTTTTGTTATATTTCATATTAAATCATAACTATAGTTTACTGTTTTTTTTCAATTTGTTTCACTTGTTAATCTGTTCAAACTATCATAACTAAAACTTAGCTCATTATTTTGACTATCATTTCAGTTTATAAGTTTTCTATTTTTGATCTTTACATGGGGTTGATATTGTAATTCTAAAATTAATTAAATTTGGGTTAGTGCAAGATGTATCATATTTAAATCATGTACATAATTGTCTTGTCACAGGTAATTTATATATTGGATATGCATAATCTTTAGTTCAATATACATATATATAACAATGATTCTAGTTTAAATCAAAAAATATAATCTTGATTTCAATTATCATTACTAATATAATAACAATTTTTTATTGGCTTTATATTAGTATTGTATTTTTCATTAAATTCTTTTAATGTGTAAAATTTTTCAGCATTTTCAGGAATCTTATCTAATATTATTTTTGCCTTTTCTAATTGATTAAAATTATAATAATCTACATACATTAAATATGATTCTCTTATTATAAATGCAAAAATAATTATAAAAATAACTTTTAATATTATTTTTTTATATTTTTTTTCATAAGGTTTAATTAAAAATAGGAGATTTTGGTATATCATTTAAATATACTAAAGGAAATGAAAAAAATCTAAATAAAATTAAAGATATTAATATAAATATTATAAATATATATAACTTTGTAAGTATATTATTTTTAAAATAATTTTTAAAAAATAATCAAAATATTATAAATACTATAAATACATATAATAATCATATATATTTATAAAAAAAATAATAATATCAATAACAAGTATATCAAG
>JALSMB010000007.1 GCA_026988025.1 Candidatus Altimarinota bacterium
AATACTTTTTTATTATCCATTATTTCTCTGATATTAAATGCAGATTTTGGTTGTCAGATAATATTTCTAATTGTAGTATTTGTAATAAATGGTCCAAATTTTGAAGTAAAATAAGGTATCATTTCTTGTTTTTCTCTATCTCATGTATTTGCATATTCATGATCCCAAAAAGATTTTACTACTGGATTTTTTACTTTTGAAGATTTATATTTCATAAATGCATCATCTACAAATAGTCTAGGAACATCAATAAGTGTTCCTCCATCTTCAACATCTTCCATTAATGTTAAACATCAGTTTCTAAAGTAATGCTGTATTCTTGGTCAAAATACTTCATCACCAAAAATTTTAATAAATATTTCAGTAGCATCCATTGCTGCTCTATCCATTTGTCTTTTCCTTATATCTGGATCTGTAGCAGTAATTTCAAGCATATTAAGTCACATAGGTCTTTCTGTATCTGATGGGTCAAATATAGTAATATCTTTAGCTCTTTCTTTTGGAGCAAATTCTAATACATCTTCTACTAAGTCTCCATGTGGATCAATAATACATAATCAATCACCATTCCGTAAATCTTGTCTAGCTAAATATCAAATAAATACTGATTTACCTCAACCAGATTTTCAGATTACATATTGATGTCTTCATCTATCTTTTTTATCAAAATATATAGGTGTTTTTTTATTTCTATATTCATTCCATCACATTAAAACTCAATCTTTATATACAGGAAATCAACCTAATTTTCTATGTACTTTTTTAACTTCATATATGATTTTTCATTCTTTATCTTTTTTTCATGTACTTACTTTTTCCTCTAATATTGTTGGTATTTTAGGAAATTTAAGATTATGAGGAATTGGTAATTTTTTATATTCTAACCATGTTATAATAGGGGATCTATTATAGTTTATATCGGGTAAGTGATATAATGTAGATATTTCATCAATAGATAAATATGATATATCTTGAAAAAATCATACAAGTTTATATTTGAATGCAAAATATCTTAAAGGTGTAAATATAAAAGGTAGAGCGTCTTCTCTTACTTGAGGATTATCAAGAGAATTATTATATTCATCAGTATATATAGATGCAGCTGCTACTATTGCATGTACTCAATCTTCAGCATTTTGATGAGTTTTACTACTTACTAATATTCTTATTGATGCTGTAAAATATGGTTGACCTGCTGCTTCTCACATTATTTTTTGTGCTTCTGTTTCAGCTTGATTAAATATTTTATATGCATCTCATTCACTTGCTCATGGTTGTCAATTTGATGAATCTACCATATCTTCTGGTCATTCTATAATTGCAACTATAGGATTCCATAACCATCATAATAGACTAAATGGATTTTTCTTTTTCTTTTTATATTGTCATTTAGCTACTAATCAAGCAGCTCTTTTAGCTTTTTTATTAAAATTAAAATTTGGTTTTATTACCATTTGAAATACAGCTTTATCTTCTTTATTTAATCATCAAAATACATTTGTTAAATTATTTAATGGATCATCTTCAAGGTATTTATATGTTCTTATAGGGTAAACATCATCTTTTTCTTTTCAAAGAGATGCTCATCTCATAGAGTAACCTTTTGGTTTAATTTTAATATAATCTTTTTTACCTATAGAAACTATTTCTGCATCATTATAAACAGAAGTTAAATGTTGAGATACTAAATTTACATATGATTTATAAGTAACAATATAAAATGCTACTTCACCATTTTCATATACTAATTCTAATGATATCTTAGAATGCCTAAATATTGCATTTAAAAAAGTATCTTTAAGTCATGCCTCAGCTAATTTATGAATTGCTTTATAAAACATATTCATCATACCAATTTTTTCTTTGAAATCTTTTTTTGTTTCTTTTTCTTTATCTAATTTTGAATCTGCTCTAGGTACAGTAACCCTCAAATATCTTAAATTTTTTGAATAAAATAATTCAAAAAGAAAACGTATAATTTTAAGAAAAACATAAAATCATACTATTCATAATAATAAATATATAACTCATATTCATAATTGTTCTCAAAATGAATTCATAGAATCAAAAAATGAAACTGAACCCGAAGCAGATGAGCTACTTTCTTTACTAGTATTTGTAGTTATATTTGTTGTACTTAATGCTCATGCAAAACTGGTACTTATTTGAAATATAAATCAGATTATAATAAAAATTAATTTTTTCATTTCTTTTTTGTTATATTTAATCTATATTATTTTATCATAATTTTAATATATATAAAAATATATGATATTGACAAAAAACTATAAATATAACTAATAAAATATTATATATATAATATTTATCATTAATGCTTGCAATTATAGGCTTTATGAGTATAAAAAAGGTAGAAATTATATTAATAAACTAAACTAAATGGATTACTCAAAAGAGTCTATAGATAGACAAAAAAAGATACAAAATATGAAAGATGCTTGAATTATTTGTTATGCAAATAATTTTAGATGAAAACAAGATATTAATGATTTAAGAAATGTATCTGAAAATAAATATAAAGATGTTAATTCTTTAATGGAAAACTGATCAGTTAAGACTTTTAAAACAGCAGGTAGAATTATATCTAGTAGAGGAATGTGAAAACTTACTTTTGCTAAATTAAGAGATAATACTTGAGATATTCAAGTATGTTTTATGAGAGATAAAGTTGATTTTAATACTGGTGCAAAACTAGTATCAGAATTAGAAATAGCAGGAGAAATAAAATCTGCTTACAAAATAGCTGAAAAGTTTTGTCAAGTTTGAGATTATGTATGAGTTGAATGAGAATTATTTCTTACTAAACATTGAGAGTTAACAATTTTTGTTAAGGAATTCCAAGTTTTAAGTAAAGCAGTAAGACCTCTTCCAGAGAAATTTCACTGAGTACAAGATAAAGAGACAATATATAGACAAAGGTATCTTGATTTAATAATGAATGAAGATTCTTTTGATAGATTTCAATTTAGATCAAATTTCACAAAAGCAATTAGAGAATTTTATTGGAAACAAGATTTTATGGAAATTGAAACTCCAGTTTTAGGGAATTCAGCTTCTGGTGCTGCTGCTCAACCATTTGTTACTCATCATAATGACTTTGATGAAGATTATTTTCTTAGAATTGCTCCTGAAACTGCTCTTAAAAAAGCTACAGTTTGAAGATTTGAAAGAGTTTTTGAAATAGGTAAAAATTATAGAAATGAAGGTTCAGACCCATCTCATATGCAAGAATTTACAGCTGTTGAACATTATGCTGCATATTGGAATTTTGAAGATAATATGAAGTTCACAGAAGATATGTTTGATTATATCTTTGAAACTATGAAACTTGATAGAGAAGTTAAAATTAAAGACAAAGAATGAGAAGAAAAAGTGGTTAGTTTTAATACTCCTTTTGAAAGAATAGATTATATTGCTTGAGTAAAAGAAAAATCTGGAATTGATATTTCAAATTATGTTGCTTGAGATGAAGATAAATTAAGAAAAGCAATTATTGATGCATGATATAAATGGGAATGAATGGATAAACAAGCTACTGCTACAATGATTGATTATTTATATAAAAAAGTATTAAGGCCAAGTATAGTATGACCAGCATTTGTTTATAACTATCCAAAAACAATGCAACCACTTGCAAGAGCATCTGATAATAATGACAATATAGTAGAACAATTTCAGCTTGTATTAAATGGTTGGGAAGTATTAAAAGCTTATTCAGAATTGGTTGACCCAAAAGTTCAACAAGAAAAATTTGATGAACAAAGTTGAGCAATTGAAATGTGAGATGATGAAGCAACAACTTGAGATGATGATTTTGTATTAGCTATGGAATATGGAATGCCGTGTCAATCAGGTTGGTGAATGGGTATAGATAGAATAGTTTCACTTTTAACTGAACAAGAAAATTTAAGAGATGTAGTGTTATTTCCTCTTATGAAAAGTGAAAAGAAAAATAATGAAGAAAAAAATGAAAAATAAAATTATATGAGTTGATCTAGATGAAGTTTTAGCTGAATCTATTGATCAGGTATTATTAGATAATGATTGAAAAATTTGAGATTTAATAATAAATAAAAGAGATATTACAAATTATTATGTTCATAATATAGACTGAACAAATTTAGATTTACATTCTGCAATTGATTTATTTAGACAAACTTTCATAAAAGATATTGATTTATGTATTTCTCCAGTTTTATGAGCAGTTGAAAAACTATCTATTTTAAAAAATAAATGATATAAAATAGCTATTATTACTGCTCGTAATGAAGATTTTGATATATATACTGAAAAATGGATAGAAAAGCATTTTCCAAATTTAATCGATAGTATACATTATTGTACAGACTCTAAAAATATAACAATACCTAAATCTGTTGTATGTAAAAAATTTTGAATTTCATGTTTTATTGAAGATAATTATTTTTATGCTAATGATATAGCTAAATCATGAATAAAAACCTATTTACTTGAAAAACCATGGAATAATCACCAAAACGAATATCATGAAAATATAGTTAAAATAAAATCATGGGATGAATTTATGGAATAAAAAAACTGAAAAAATATTTTTCAGTTTTTTTATTTTCATAAATCTTGTTTACACTCATTAGTAACATTTCAATTTGCACAAACAGTTTCTTCTATACTCCAATCTTCAATTGGTATATTTTTACTTTTCATTACAAAAACAAATAATTCTTCTATATCATTTTTTGTAAAACTATTATTTGTTATATATTTTTCTTCTAATCAATCAGGCATTAAACTATCTTTTGTAATACTTCTTGATGTTATACTTCATAATAGTTGAATATCGTTATTAAATATTTTAACTAAAATAGATCATATTTCAGGTAATTCATTTAAATCAATTGCTATATTTAAGGATTCTTTTCAGTTTGCAATAAAATAATATTTATTATTTTCTCTATCGATTGCTAGATCTATATCGATATCTTTTATTTGAGTATCTATTGTATTAAGAATTCACAATGCAATTAAGTCTTCTTTTTTATCTAAAGATTCATTTATTTTTTGTTGTTCATTATCTATTTGTTCAAATTGTTCTCAAAATTTTTCTGACATAGTTAATTATTTAATATTTAAACTTATTATTAATTTTATCATTTAACTTTTTGTAAGTCAAAAATATAGCTATTATTTTAAAAATAAGTAGAATAAACTTATACAATTTATATAATATAAAATATATTAAACAATGTTTATTCATTTACACAACCATACACATTATTCTATTTTAGAAGGTCTTCCTAAACCTAAAGATTACGTTAAAAAGGCTGTTGAATTAGGTATGAGTGCAGTAGCAATTACAGATACTTCAAATTTACATGGTTGTCATGAACTATATAAAGAGGCAAAAAAAGCTGGTATAACTCCTATAATGGGAACTGAAATAAATGTAGAGTCTATTTTAGATTCTAATATTAGTCATAAATTAGTATTATTAGCTAAAAGTTTATATTGATATAAAAATATTATAGCTCTTACTTCAAAAGCAAGTTTAGAGAATGCTTGAAAAATCCCAAAAATTAAATTTGAAGATATTGTAGAATTAAAAAAAGAAAAATGAGATTTAGAGATAGTTTGTCTATCATGACCTATTACATGAGAAATTCCATTTTTAATTTTATCATGAAAAAGTGATGATGAGGTAATTTCTAGAATTAAACAATATATTGAAGTGTTTGGTGAAAAAAATTATTATCTTGAACTTATGTATCATGATGACATTCCAAAACAAAAATTAATTACTGATAAATTAATTGAATTTAATAAAAATTATGATATCCCAGTAGTTGCTACAAATAATTCTTACTATATAGATCCAGAAGATAAAAAATCACAAGATGTAATAAAAGCCCTTTGAACTGGTCATGAACTTGAAAATCCAGATAGACCAACTTTAATTAACTGAGATTATTCATTTTTATCTGAGGAAGAAATGCAAATAAGATTTGGTTTCATACCAGAAGCATTAACAAATACTGTTAAAATTGCTGAAATGGTAGATATAGAAATCGAAACTGGTTGAGTTTTAATACCAACTTTTGAATTACCTGATGAACATCAAAGATTATATGAAGAAGCTTTAGAATTAGAAAAAAATGATAATGTAAAAACTTTATCATCAGACGAATGGTATTTGAGATATTTATCTTTAGAAGGATTAAATTGGAGATATTGATATTGAATTGATAAGGAAATAATTTTTAAACTTATTCAAAAACTTGATAAACCAAGCCTTGATAAAGAATTAACTAAAACTTCACCAGAAGAATTAAAAGCACTTTCACTTATATATTATTCAGATGAAAAGAAAAAAATTCTAGAATGATTTGAAGAAGAATTACAAGATAAAATTACTAGACTTGAATATGAATTAGTAGTAGTAAATGAAATGTGATTTAATGCATATTTTTTGATTGTTGCTGATTATATAAATTGGGCTAGAGATCAGGATATTCCAGTATGACCAGGTAGATGATCTGCTGCTGGTTCTTTGATGGCATATCTTTCAGGTATTACAGATATTGATCCACTTGAATATGATCTTCTTTTTGAGAGATTTTTAAATCCAGCAAGAATATCTATGCCTGATATCGATACAGATTTTGCTGATACAGAAAGAGATAAGGTTATAAAGTATTGTAGTGATAAATATGGGTCAGATAAAGTAGTAAATATTTCAACTTTTGGTACTTTTGCAGCAAGAGCAGCGGTAAAAGATGTATGAAGAGTATTTTGAATTAATTTTGCTGAAATGAATGAGTTAGTTAAACTTATTCCAGAAAAACCAGGTACAAAATTAGCAGGAGCTTTAGAAGATTCTCCAGAATTTAATGACGCTTATAATAATAACAAAGTTTACAAAGAAATAATTGATAATGCACTTAAAATTGAGTGAAATGTTAGACAATTATGAGTTCATGCTTGTGCTGTAATTATTGCACCAGAATCAATGTTAAATTTTACTGCATTACAACATCCACCAAAAGACCCTGAGGTAGTTGTAACTCAATATAATGCATGACCTTTAGAAGATTTAGGGTTATTAAAAATGGATTTTCTTTGACTTAGAAATCTGACAATTATTAAAAGAACACAAAAAATTATCGAAGCTAATAAGTGAGAAAAATTTGATGTTCTTAAATTAAATATGTCAGATCAAAAAGTTTTTGATGTATTTGCTGCTTGAGATACAACATGAGTATTTCAGTTTGAATCTGATTGAATGAGAAAATATTTAAAAGATTTATGACCTGATACATTTGAAGATCTTATAGCAATGGTTTCATTATATAGACCAGGTCCAATTGCATATATACCTACTTTTATTGATGTAAAATATGGTAGAAAGGAGCTTAAATATATGACAGATGATTTAAAAGAGATTCTTCAAAATGCATGATATTCAGAAGATGAAATAGAAGAAGAAAAAAGAAAATTGGATGAAGATTTAGCTAAAATACTTGACGTAAGTTATTGAATTGCTGTATATCAAGAACAACTTATGTTTATAGTTCAATATATGGCTTGATTTTCTCTTTGAGAAGCAGATTTACTTAGAAGATGAGTTTGAAAGAAAAAACTAGATGTAGTAGAGGCTCTTAAAAAAGAATTTATTACTAAATGAGCTGCTTACAGACAATATAAACCAGAAACAACAGAGTATATTTATACTGAGATGATTACTCCTGCAGCTAATTATTCATTTAATAAATCACATGCGGCTTGTTACGCATATATTGCATATCAAACTGCATTTTTAAAAGCATATTATCCAACTGAATTTTTAACTTCTGTTATGGTATCAGATTCTGAAGTAATGGATAGAGTAGTATTAGAAGTATGAGAATGTGAATCTAAATGAATTTCAGTTTTACCACCATCAGTTCAAGAATCTTTAAAACAATTTACATATATTGATGATAAAAATATTAGATTTTGATTAAAAGCAATTAAGTGAATATGAGATTGACCAATTGATAGAATTATTGAAGCAAGAAAAGAGGTTTGAGGTAGTTTCGAATCATTAGAACAATTTATAGAAATTTGTGGGAAAGAAGTAATTAATAAAAAATCATTAGAATCTCTTATAATGTCTTGAGCAATGGATATGTTGTGATCTAGGAAATTAATGCACTCTAATATCTTAGAAATGATTAGATTTTGTAGAAAAGATGAAAAAAAGAAAGAGACTAGTCAAATTTGATTATTTGATAATTCAGATGAATTTGAAGATAAATTAGACTTAGAAGATGTATGAGAGTTTTCATTTGAAGAGTTACTTAGAGGTGAAAAAGAAATGATAGGTTTTGCAGTTTCATGACATGCACTTGATGGATTAGGTAGATATTGTATGAGAAGAAGTAATAATACAAAGAAACTTAAAATGTCTATGGAAGAACTTTTAGAATTAGATAAAAAAGAAAATCCAGAAAAATATAAACCAAAAGAGGAATTAGAAATGTGAATTGATGCTGAAAAAAAGAAGAAAGAAGATAAAAAAAATTGAGTGAAAAAAGAAAGACCAAAGGAAGAGATGGTTCAAGCTGTTTGAGTAGTAATTGATATAAGAAAAATTATTACAAAAACAGGGAAGCAAATGATGTTTCTTAAATGTGAATGATATGATTATGATTTTGAAGTTGTTATATTTCCAAAGGATGTTGATAAATTTAAAGATAAATTAGAAGTTGATAAAATAGTTATTGTTAATTGATGATTATGAATAAATTTTGAATACTGAAGAAAATCAGTTCAAGCTCGTGATATAAAAATAGCTACTATTTCCATGGTCCGTGAGCAAGCTAAAGATTTATGATTGTTTAATAATATTAAGAGGTATATAAATAAATCTCTTAATGAAATTGAAGAATTAGAAAAAAAAGATGAAAATTGTGAAGATGATAAATGTTCTGTAATGCCTGAAAATTTTGATAAAAAATTAGATGAGAAAATAGAAAATAACAAAGCAGAAAAATCAGAACAAATAATGGATAATAAATATATAATAGTTATTCCGAACACTGCTATAAAGGAAGATTTACATGATTTAAAAGCTTTTATGCAGACTCAGGATAATTGATTAGTTAAGGTTTATATTAATCTTAAGGGACAAGAAATTGATACAAAGATTAGTTTGTGAGATTTAGAATGATTGAAAGAGTGGGTTAAAAATAAATGGAAGTAAAAAATACTTTAAATAAAGGAAGTTTTGCCATTAGGGATTTTTCTCAAATAGCTAAGAAACACCAGCAATATTTGACTTTTAATATAGATACTTATAATTATCTATATTAACAACTTATAATAAAATTATGTCTAAAGTTATAGATTGAAAAAAATACTATTCTTCTAATGAAGCACATGGAATAATTTATGATTATATTAGAGAAAGTGCAGATGATTTGAAAAAAGAAATAAAATGAATAAAAGTAGAAAATAAGAAAGAATTATATGTATAAAATTAATTATTCAGAAAATTCACTTAATTCTATAAAAGCATTTATTGATTCATATAAAAAAAGTTTTATATCATTATTTTATGATTCTGGTTTAGTTTGAGAGGAGACAATAATAGATGGTTATATCAAAATATGAGATAAATTTAATAACTTAATTTTTTCAAAAATTGATGAAAGATTTGTAGATGAAAAAATACTTTGAATTTCAGAAAGTAATAAATGAATATTTATGATGACACTTTCAGCAAATAATTTTAAATTGTTTATTTATTATAAAGAAAATATAGAATTAAAAGAAAGATATATTGAAAATATTGAAATTTATAAAAAATAGATTGCATTCGCAATCTATTTTTTTATGTTTGACAACACATATACTTCTTAATATAATATTTAAGCTAAAATATAAACATAATAATACAAATAATTTTGTATTTATAGAAGTTAGAAATGGGTAACTTAGGTTACTCACCCATTTTGTGATTTCTATAAATTTTCAAAATTGTTTATGTTTTAGCAAACAGAGAAGACTAAGTTACCCTTTTTTGTTTGCTAAAATCTTCTAATATACAAGTTTTGTTTTAGTAATAATTTATTTTATTACTATTTTTTTATGAAAAAAATACTATTTATATTTATATCATTTTTTATGACTATTTGATATACAAATGCCAGTAGTTGTTCTAATTATCTCGATAGATCAAATAAAGAATATTCAAGTTATTTAAACTCAAGCTATAGCGATCCGAGTAGAGATACTTATTATAATAATTATAAAGAATATAGAAAAAGATATGATGATTGTTATAATAATTATAAAACTGCATTTGATAATTGAACAGATTTTTATAAAAATGGAGATTATTTATCTGCTATAAAATATTATAAACAAGCTTGATACTTAAATTGAATGGATTTAGGTATCAAATCAAACTTATGATTATCATATTTTTATTTGGCAGGGTGATATTTTAATAAAAAAGAATTTAAAAATTCTATTAAATTTTATAAGGAAGCTGAAAAAATATGATATAAAAATAAATATTGAATATATTTTAATATTTGAGCTAGTTATAGTAATTTAGATGATAATAAAAATGCATTATTATATTATAAAAAAGCTAGAAATATTACTTTTGATTCTAAAGAAATAAAAAATATAGATGAAAGAATAAAATTAATTGAAAATTTTATAAAAGAAGAAAAAGAAAGAAAAAATGCACCTACAAATGATACTTATTCGTATAAACAATATTATATTAAACAATTAAATATTAGAAAAGCACAAAAATCTTTTTCAAAAAATAAACAAGTTATTATTGCTATTATTGATGATTGAATAAATATAAATCATCCTGATTTAAGTAATAATATTTGGATTAATAAAAAAGAAATTCCTTGAAATTGAATTGATGATGATAGCAATGGGTATATTGATGATTATTCATGAGTTAATTTTGTAAAAAATGATTTATGATATATCTCTAATATTATACCTGCATGAAGTCATTGAACAGAAGTTGCATGAATAATATGAGCATCTATTAATAATAGTGAGTGAATAATGTGAATTGCTAAAAATGTAAAATTAATGAATTTGAGAGCTTTTCCATTAAATTGAAATTGAGCCAATGATAAAGATATATTAAATGCTATTAAGTATGCTATTGATAATTGAGCTAATATTATAAATTTAAGTTTATGAACTTCAAATAATTTAATTGTAAAAAATAATAATGATTATAATAAAATTTTTACAGAAGCATATAATAAATGAGTTATAATTGTTATTGCTTGATGAAATTGAGATATATTATCTAAGCAAACAGAATGAGTTAATACTACTGTAAATCCAGTATATCCAGTTTGTAGTGAAAATTATTATAAAAATATTATATGAGTATGAGCTTAACTGATAATTGACTTAGAGTTAGATGGTCAAATTATGGTAGATGTATTGATTTGTATGCTCCTTGAGTAAATATTATGACTACATTTTTAGATTCATCTAATAGTTCATCTTATAGTTATAATTCAGTTTCTTGAACTTCTTTTTCTGCTCCTATTATTAGTTGAATTATTTGATTATGATATAATAAATATTGAAATGTTACATCAGATATTATATACGATGCTATGCAAAATAGTGTTATTATAAAAAATTGAGAGTATATAATTGATTCAAATAAATATTTAATTGAGCTATGAATATTAATACAAAAGAAAAAAGAAAAAATTGAGAATAAACATTTAGAATTATTAATAGATAAATTTTTTAATAAAATGAAGTTAAAAAATAGAAGATATACTAATGAAAAGAGAAAAGCAATTTATGAATGATTATTGAAAACATTAAATGAAAAAAAGAAAACAATTTCTAATAAAAAAAGATTATTTGTATTTAATTATTTTATTTTTTTATTAAATAAAGAATTATGAAATAATAAATGTGATGAAATTAGTAAATTATTAGAATTATGTAAATAATATTTACTTTTTGACATCATAATTATATTTGTATAATTGTTCTATTATATTTGTATAATTATTGTATTATGAATTTTACAACTACTACTGAAATAGCTAGAAAATGAAGTAAGGTATTCGAAATGTATGATGAAGCTATAGTATTAAATAATAATAAAAATATTTGATTGTTATTATGATGAGAATTAGCTCAAGCATTACTTGATAGTGGTGTTTTACAACAACTTAGGGAAGAATTATGGGAAACTAGTGACTCTATTACTTCAAATCTAGTTACAAATTATAAAAATTGAAATAATCAAGATAGTATTAGTTTAGATGATTATAAGGCAAAATATGGAATATAAAATAATATTTTTTAGTGAAAAAGTTATAACGAGAGATATTTCTAGAATTCCGAAGAAAAATAAAATTTTAATTTTTAATAAACTAGAAGAACTAACTATTCTTTGAATTGAAAAAGCTCAAATTAAAAAATTAAATAATTATAAAGTTTGTGATTATAGATTGAGAGTAGGAGATTATAGGATTTTATTTAATTTAGATGATGAAAAAAAAGAAATTATAGTATTTAGAATTTTACATAGATCAAAATTATATTAAAAAAAAGCAGATTACAATTGTAATCTGCTTTTTTTAATTTTATAAATTTTATTTACCATTTCTTTTTCTTTCACCTTCAGTTAAGAATTTTTTTCTTAATCTAATAGTTTCAGGAGTAATTTCAACATATTCATCTTCTGATATGTAGTCAATTGCTTCCTCTAAAGACATAAGTTTTGGTGGAGTAAGCTTAAGTGCTTCATCAGTACCTGATGCTCTTACATTTGTAAGTTTTTTATTTTTAGTAGAATTAACTGCTAAATCTTGATCTTTATTAGATTCACCAATAATCATACCTTCATAGATTTCAGTAGCAGCATTAACAAAAATTGTACCTCTATCTTGTAATTTAAATAATGAGTAAGCCATAGTTTTACCATTTTCCATTGAAATCATAGAACCAACAGCTCTTTTTTCAATAGTACCTTTGTATTCTTCAAATGCTTCAAATGAACTTGAAAGTAAACCTTCACCTTTAGTCAATGTAGTAAATAATGATTTAAATCATAATAAACCTCTAGTAGGAACTGAAAATTCTAGATTAACAATACCATTAGTTTCAATCATATTACTCATCATACCTTTTCTTTTACCTAATTCAGCAATAATTGATCATTCAACTCAAGCTGGAACAGATATATTTACATTTTCAATAGGTTCCATTTTTTTACCATTTTCTTCATGCATAATTACAACTGGAGCACCAACTTGTAATTCAAAACCTTCTCTTCTCATTGTTTCAATAAGTACAGAAAGGTGAAGTTCTCATCTACCTGCAACTTCATAATTATCACCAGAATCAAAATCTACTTCTAATCATACATTTGTTTCTAATTCTTTTTCTAATCTATCTCTGATTTGTCTTGAAGTAACAAATTTACCTTCTCTACCAGCAAATGGAGAATTATTTACTAAAAATTCCATTTTTAATGTTGGTTTATCAACACTTATAGGTGGAAGTTGTTCAACATTTTCATCTTGAGCAACAGTTTCTCCAACATAAATATCAGAAATACCAGCAATAGTAATAATATCACCTGCATAGGCTTCATTAGCTTCAACTTTTTCTAAACCTTCATTTGTAAGAATCTTAGTAATTTTAGCTTTTCTTTGTACTCATTCATTTGAAGTAACAACTACTTCTTGACCAACTTTAATTGTACCATCATATATTCTACCTATACCTAATCTACCTAGAAAATTATCATAACTTAAGTTTGCAATTTGCATTCTTAGAGGAACAGAGGCATCATTTTCTTTATGTTCTACTTTTTCCATTACAAAATCTAATAGAGGAGTGATATCTTTTTGTTCAGGATTTTCATCTGTCCAAGCTAAACCATCTCTAGCAATAGCGTATACAGGTTCATTTAAATGTTCTAATTGTTCATCAGAAGCACCTAATTGTACAAATAAATCAAATAATTGATCTACAACCCATTCAGCTCTAGCACTTGGTTTATCCATTTTATTAATTAGAATAATAGGTTTTAATCCTAATTCTAATGATTTTTTAAGTACAAATTTAGTTTGAGGCATAGGTCCTTCATAAGCATCTACAACTAAACAAACTGAATCAACTGTTCTAAGTACTCTTTCTACTTCAGAACCAAAATCAGCATGACCTGGAGTATCAACAATATTAATTTTATTACCTTTATAAGTAATACCTGTATTTTTTGAATAAATTGTAATACCTCTTTCTTGCTCTTGAGCATTACTATCCATTGCTCTTTCTTCGATACCAACTCTTTCATCGAAATTATCATCTGCTTTTAAAAGCTCATCTACTAATGTAGTTTTACCATGATCTACATGGGCAATAATTGCTATATTTCTAAATGACATATATAATTATAGTTTAATATTAAAATGACAAATTAAGTCCAGTTTTACCTAGACTTAAATTTACTCGGGGATTATATGAATAAAAAGGGAAAAGTAAAGTTTTTTATTTTATACTTTGACAAGTATTTCAAAGTATTTTTATTTATAAAATTTTTCATAAAAAAACTCTAACAATTAAGTTAGAGTTTTTTATTTTAGAAGAATTACCCTTCAAAATTTGGATCGAATTTTTTAACGAAAGGAATTAAAGCCATAATTCTAGCTTTTTTAATTGCGTTAGCTAATTTTTTTTGATTTTTTAAAGATACACCTGAGTAGTATCTAGGAGTAATTTTCCCAAATTTAGTGATGTATTTTTTTAATAATTCAACATTTTTGTAATCAATGTTTTCTCCATCTAATGGACAAGTTGATTTAGACATAATATTTTTATGTTAATAATAATAAATTTTGGATATAACCAAGTCTTTAAAACCTGATAACTTATTTTAAAATTCTTAATTTAGAATTTGTTATCTTCAAATCAAGCTGATTCTAGATCTAGACTATCATCAGTTTCATCAAAGTCACTTCTTTTATTTAAGAAAATTATATTTGAAACAACAATTTCTGTTTTATACATTTTAGTTCAGTCTTCTTTTTCAATAATTCTAGTTTTTAATCTACCTTCAGCATAAACTAATTTCCCTTTAGTAAGAAATTTTTCACATCTTTCAGCTAGATTTCCCCAAGCAACACAGTTTGTAAATTCTGATTCATTTTTTTGTTCTCAATCAGCTGTTTTATAATATCTGTTTGTAGCTATAGTAAATAATGCAATTTTTTTATCATTTTCTGTAGTTTTTATTGCAGGGTCTCTAGTAATATTACCAATTAAGATAACTTTATTAACTGTTCTCATCCTTTTTCAAAAATTATAATGTATAAATAATTAAAATTAGTATTAAGCTTATGCTTCTTTTTTAACAAACATATATCTCCATAAGTTTGCATTTAAGTTCATTGTTTTAGATAAATCTTTGATAAGTTTACCATCCATATCTAAATCAAATAGAATATAGTAAGCTCTATCAACTTTGTTAATTTTGTATGCCATTTTTTTATCTCCCCAAACATCTTCTTTTTCAATTTTAACAGAATTAGATTTAAATAATTCTTTTACTTCATTGATTGAAGTGTCTCTATCTTCTTCCGAAACAGTTGGATTGAATATAGCCATTAATTCATAATTTGCCATGTTATACCTATGGGTTATTATCCAGGTTTATACCTGAAAGGATATAAATACAATTTGATTTTCACAAAAAGTAGATGCATTCTATATATTAATAGCTATAAGTCAAAAAAAAATATATAAAAATTTGACTTAAAGGATTTTATGAATATAAATCCCTAGCAAAGAATAAAAATATGTCAGTGTAGCTCAGGGGTAGAGCACAGGATTCATATCCCTGCGGTCGGTGGTTCAAATCCACCCATTGACACCATTTATAAATAAAAAAAACTTAGAATTTTAATTCTAAGTTTTTTTATTGTAAATTAATTTTAAAATTAGTTCATTTTCATTCTTCACTTTTTAATTCAATTTTCCATCAGAACATATCACATATTTTTTTTACTATAACAAGTCATAATCAGTTTCAATTCCTATAGTATAATCAAGAATTTTTATTTCTATAAAATCTACTAAATATTTTATTTAATTCATCTTTTTTTATACCAATTCATTGGTCTATTATATTTAGTTCATTTTTATTAATTATTATTTCTATTTTATTATTTCATTTATTATAATGGATACTATTTGATATAATATTAGAAAAAAGTCTTTCAAGATAATATTTGTTATTTATTAATATTAAATTCTCATTTTTTATAATTTTTATTTCAATATTTTTTTCTTTTAATAATGAATCATAGTTTTTTATAAAATCATTTAAAAAATTATATATATTAATACTTTCTTTTGTTTTAATTAGTGTATCTCATTTTAATATAAATCATAAATTTTTGATTATAGTATTTATATTTGATACTGAATTTTTTATACTGTCTAATTTATTTTTTATTTTTATATCATTTATTTTTTCTTCAATTAATTCTATGTTTGATTCAATTTGCATTAAAGGAGTTTTTAATTCATGACTTGTATCTTGTATGAAATTAATTTGAGATTCATGAATATTATTATTATTTTTTATGAAGTGATTAATGGCATTTGTTAATTTTCATATTTCATTGTTTCAGTACTCATTTTTAAGTATTTTTTGTTTTTCTCTAAATTTATAGTTATTTAAAAAAGAAGTTAGATTTAGTAAAGGTTTAAGTGATGTATTGGTAATAAAATATGATAGCAGAAAAATAATAACGATTAAAAATATATTTAATATTACTACTATATCTATAAAAGATTTTTTAAAATTTTTTAAATCATTAGTTGTTTTTCATATTATAATATTATATCATCTATAATCTCATCTAAAGATAGTTTCGCTGTAATTAATACTAAATCATAGACTATATTTATCTGTTAATTTTACGTCATTGTTTCATATATAAAAATAAACTCACATCTTATTTAATTTTTCTATTTCATATTTAGGGAGTGAAAAAATATTTGTCTTTTGTATATCGATAAATGTTTTTATTGTTTCATATTCACTATATAAGGACTTATTTATATTTTTCTGTATATTTTCTGAAATAAAAAAATATAGGAAATATGTAAAAATATTTACTATTAATATTATTGAAATTGTAAAACTTAAAAAAACTCTAGTTTTAATTCATAATTTATTTTTCATTTTCTTCAAATTTAAATCAAATACCTCTTATTGTTTTAATTGGATCATTATCAAATCAATTATTTAATTTCGCTCTTAATGTTTGCATATGACTTCTAATTACATCTGACCGAATATCATTATTTATTCACCATATATATTCTAATAATTCTTTTTTAGGTACTACTTTATTTTTATTTTTCATAAGGTACTCAATTATTTGAAATTCTTTTGGAGTTAATTCTATTTTTTTTCATGACCTTATAACTTCTTTTAAATCTAAATATAATATAATTTCTCAAATTTTAATTTTATTAATAAAATCAGATTTATTTATTCTTTTTAATATACTTCTTATTCTTAATAATAATTCTTTAAGTTTAAAAGGTTTTGTTAAATAGTCGTCTCATCAAATAGTAAATCATTTTTCTATGCTTTCTATGTCTTCTTTTGCAGTTAGAAAGATAATAGGTGTATCTATTTTTTCTTCTCTAATAGTTTTAGCTACATCAAATCATCATTTATTTGGTAGCATCACATCAAAAAGAAAGATATCATACTTATTTGTTAATGCTTCTTTTTCTCAACTTTCTCAATCATTTTTTAAAGTTACAATAAAATTATTTTCTTCTAAATATTCCTTGATATTTGGTCATATTATATAATCGTCTTCTATTATTAAAATTTTCATAGTAGTTATTTTATGAAATATTGTATTTATATTATATATAATAAGTGTTATTTCAATAAAATACTTTAAAACTAACGAAATAAAGACATAATATTATCAATTTCTTGACGAAGTTATTATATCATTATATGTATTAATTTTATATGTTAATTTTAATATTATGAATAATTCAAATAAACTATTCTTTTATACAAATAAAAGTTCTGTTTGATTGATTTTTAGATTACTGTTTTGAGTATTACTATTTGATTTTATATTGATATTAACTTTTTCTATTTTTGATTATGTTAGTTTAGAAAAATATATTATTTTTTCTGGTATGTCTTTTGATGAACATATCATCATTTTATTATTATGACTACATTTAGTATTATTTATTTCTTTATTTACTGTATGGTTTTTTGATTATTATAAAATATCTTCTGAAAAAGTAGAACATAATAAAGGTGTATTTTTTAAAAAGAAACAACTTTTTATTATAGATAAGATAGATTCTATTACATTAAATCAAAGTGTTATCTGAAGAATTTTAGATTATTGAGATATTGGTTTTTACTATAATGAAAAAGAATTTTATCTTAGATCTGTTCCATACCCAGAAGAATTTATTGAATTTTTAGATTTATTTAAAAGTAAAACTAACAAAATAAATACATAAACTTAACGATTTCTTGACAAACAAATATTATAATATATCTATATTTTATTTTTTAAACTTTAAAAAGTATGAGAAAAATATTATTAAATTTTCTTATATTTATATGAATATTTATATGAATGTTATCTAATATATTTGCATTTGATGCAAATTTACAAATAGATAAATCAGAAACAAATATAAATGATTATATAAATTTAAAAGTTGAAATGAATTCAACAGAATGATGACAAGTATGAATTATAGGTATTAAATGATTAGAAAATTTTAATTTAATAAATCAGAGTCAAAGTCAGAGTAGTTCTTCAACTATAATAGTAGTTAATTGAAAAACTCAGAATAAAACAAAAACTACTATAGATCTTGATTTAATATTAAAAGCTAAAAAAAAGTGAAATTTTATTTTATGACCAGCTACATTAGAAGTAGGAACTTGAAAAATTTTAACTAATAGTCTAAAAATAAATGTTTGATGAAATAATACTTTTATAAATAATACTTTTATAAATAATAATGCTATAACTTGAAATAATAATATAAAATTAAATCAATTAAATAGTAAAGAAAAAGATATAAAAATAGAGAAATATAACAATATAGAAAAAAAAGATTTGAATAATAATTTAGATTTATATCTATTATTAATAGTTTTATTAATTACCGGAATAGTATTTTATATTTTAAATAAAAAACAACCTAAATTATTAGAAAAAACAATATCAAATAAAAATCATAATAGTGATTTAGTTGAAAAAGAAATAAATTTTGAAAAAATCGAAAAAATAGAATATCCAGAAATAAATGATGATAAATTTTTGATAAAAATAGATAATATTTTAAAAAATAAATTAATGTTAAAATTTAAAATTAAAAATATTAAAACTAAAACTTATCATGAATTACTAAATGAAATTTGAGAAAATGATTTAATAACAAATATTATTGATATGATAAATAAAGCTAAATATTCTAATAATATTTGAAATAAAAACAAAATATTAGAATTAATAAAAGAAATATAATTTAAACTTTAAAAATAATAAAATGGTAAATAAAGAAACAATTACAAAAACAAATGAAGATTTATTTCAAGAAAAAATAAATATAGCTTCAAAAAAAATAGAAGAAGTGATAAATGAAGTACATAAAAAAATAGTATGACAAGATAATCTCATAAAATCAATGATTATTTGATTATTAGCTAAATGACATATATTAATTGAATGAGTTCCATGATTAGCTAAAACTTTAACAATTGATACATTAAGTAAAACTTTAGATTTAGGGTTTAATAGATTACAATTCACTCCTGATTTATTACCAAGTGATTTAATTTGAACTGAAATATATAATGCTAAAACTGGAGAATTTTTAATTAAAAAATGACCAATTTTTAATAATTTTATTTTAGCTGATGAAATAAATAGAGCTCCAAGTAAAGTACAATCTGCATTACTTGAGGCAATGGCAGAAAAACATATTACTATTTGAAAAGAAACTTTTGATTTAGAAGAACCTTTTATTGTTCTTGCTACTCAAAATCCAATTGAACAATCTGGTACATATAGACTTCCAGAGGCTCAACTTGACAGATTTATGATGAAAATAAATGTAGAATATTGATCAAAAAATGAAGAAATTGAAATGTATAAAAAATTAAATGATAATTATGAAAATATAAAGATAAATAAGATTTTAAATAAAAAACAAATTAAAGAAATCCAAGATTTATTAAAAGACATATATATAAGTGATAATATTTATGAATATGTAAGTGATATAATTGAAGCAAGTAGAAGTCCAGACAGGTATGACTTAAATATATGAGAATACTTAAATTATGGTATTTCTCCAAGATGAGGTATTTCGTTAATATCATGAGCAAAAGTTTTAGCATTATTGGATTGAAGAAGTTTTGTTACACCAGAAGACATAAAACAACTTGCCGAAAATGTGTTGTCTCATAGATTATCTTTAAATTATGAAGCTGTTGTAAATGATATAACAAACAGTGATGTAATTAAAAAAATATTAGATTGAGTAAAAGTGGTTTAATTTCTATAAGAAAATATGAAAATAAATAAAAAAATTAAAGTTCTTGATTTTAAATTATCTAAAATATTAAACTGATGATTGTTTTGAGCTTATAAAAGTAAATTTTCATGAAACTGAATGGAATTTTCTGAACATAGACAATATATATTCTGAGATCATGTAAAAAATATAGACTGGAAAGCTTCTAGTAAAACATGAGAAATGTATGTGAAAAATTATGAAGAAGAAAGAGAATTAAATGTATTATTCTTTTTAGATAACACTGAATCTATGTGATTTTGAAGTGATAAAATCACTAAAAAAGATTTACTTATAGATATATTTTATTCTCTTTGATTATCTGCATATTATAATAATGATAATATTTGATGAGTTGTTTATGATGAAAAAAATATAAATTTTATAGATTATAAAAAATCTAGAGAAAATATTTATAAAATTATAGATATTTTAGAACAAGAGAAAAATGAAAAAATAAATAAAAAAAATATAAATAAAATTAATGATATTTTGAATTATTTAATAAAAAATAAAATAAAAGAAAATTTAATTTTTATTTTAACTGATGCTACTGATCAAATAGATGAAAAACTATTAAAATTAGTTTCAAATAAAAATGATATAGTTTTTATTAATATATTTGATTATTTTGAGAATAATTTAAGTAATTTACTTTGAGATATAGTTTTAAATAATTGAAAAGATTTTTTAAATATAGATGTATCTAATGATAAACTTGATGAATATAAAACATATAGAAAAAATAAATTAGGACATTTTAAAAATTCTATAGAAAAAAATAAATTAGGATATATACAAATAGATACAAAAAGTGATATTTTTAAAGAATTGTTGGGATATTTTAGTAAAATAAAGAATTAATAATGAATGATATTTATGATATAAAAGATATATTACTGTCTTTCCCAATAAATATAACTTATAGTTTAATATACTTAATATTTTTGCTTATATTGTTTTTTATTTATAAAAACTTTATAGAAAAAAATAATGATGGTGAAATAATTGAAATTAAATCAGAAATTATAAAACCTAAAAAAGATTATTATAAAATTTTAGAAAAATTTAAAAAAGATTATTTAAATCAAAAAGAAAATATTTTTTATTCTAAATTGTTATATATTTTAAGGGATATTTTGGAATTTAAGTGAGAAAACAATATTTCAAAAATGACACTTAAAGAAATAAATAATTTAGATTTAAATATTAATCTTAAGAATTTAATAAAAAGTATTTATTATAAGGAATATATGAGGGATATTAATGATAATAATGAAATAAGAGAAAAGTTTATAGAAGATATTAAAAAAATAATTAAATAAAAAAATGAATATATTTGAAAATATAGAATATTTAAATAAGTGATACGTTGTTTTATTATTACTTATACCTATTGTATTGTATCTTTTTTATAAAAAACAAATTAGTTGATTTGATTTTTGATTTTTAGGTGATATAAGAAATCATTTAAAATCAAATAATTATAAAATCTATATTAAATCTATTTTATTAGTTTTAATTTTAATAAATTTTATAATTATTTTAGCTAATCCTAATACTACAAATGTAAGCCAGAAAATACAAAAAAATGGTATAGATATAGTTATTGCTTTAGATATATCTGGTAGTATGGAGGCTGAAGATTTAAAGCCAAATAGGATTGAGGCAGCTAAAAATGTTATAAATCAATTTATATGAAAATTAAAAACAGATAGATTATGATTAATAGTTTTTGCTTGAAAGCCATTTACAAGTATACCACTTACTTTTGATTATAATATATTAAAAGAAACAATTTCTAGACTTTCTATAAATAATATTAATCAACAAAAAAGGTCTCTTAATGGTACAGCTATTTGAGATGCTATATTAATGTCTAAGACATTATTTAAAGCACCAAAAGAAGAAAATTTAGAACAATATAAAAAAAGAGAAAAGGTAATTATACTTTTGACTGATTGAGATGCAAATACATGAGTTGATCCAGTTTTAGCATGATTAGCAGCCAAAAATGAATGAATTAAAATATATACAATAGGTATTTGAAGTGAAAAATGATGAACTATTACTTATAATGTTTGACCATTTAAAAAACAGGCACAAATACCACCATTAAATGATAAAGTATTAAAACAAATAGCTAAAGATACTAATTGAAAATATTTTAGAGCTGATAATAATTATACATTTAAGGCTATTTTTGATAAATTATCAAGTTTAGAAAAAAATGATATTAATATAGAAATAAAGAAAGAGTACAGTGAATATTATAATATTTTTATATATAGTCTTGCTATTTTACTAATATTATTTACGTATTTAATGATAGAAAATATTAGTTTTAAAAATAAAAATTAAAAATTATGGAATTAACACATTTAAATTTATTAACATTTTTTATATTTATTTTAATAATATGATTTATAATTTTTGTATTTTATGAATTATATCAAAAACAAAATAATTTTAATAAAACTTTTGATTTATTATCTAATTGAAAATATTTTTATATAAAATATATATTTTTAATGTTTTCATTATTTATAATTTTATTTGCTAGTTTTTGAGTGAAATTTTGAGATAGAAAAATAGAAAATAGTAATAAGTGAATTGATATGATGTTTGTATTAGATGTTAGTAAATCCATGAATGTGGCCGACATAACAGACTCAAAATATGCATATACAAGATTAGACGTAATAAAAGATAATATTTCAAAATATGTAGTAAATCATAGGGGCGACAGATTTGGACTTATTATTTTTGCTTGAGATGCTGTATCAACCATTCCTTTAACAATTGATCATGATTTATTTCTTACTTTATTAAAAGGGGTTGATTATAGAAATCTTACTAAGCAAGGCTCAGATTTCACTAAAGCTTTATGATTATGAATTGATAGATTTAATAATAGTGATGATAGAAGTAAGGCTCTAGTATTTATATCTGATTGAGGTGATCCAGATGATAGAATTAATAAAACATCTATTGAAAAACTTACAAAAAATATAAAATGAATAACTTATTTGGTAGTTTGAGTTTGAACAAATAAATGATGAAGAATTATTACATGAAGAGATGCTTTTGGTAGATATATTTATCAAAAATATAAATGAGAATATGTAGTTAGTAAAATAAATAAAAATAATTTAAAAGATATAGCTTGAGCTTTAGA
>JALSMB010000008.1 GCA_026988025.1 Candidatus Altimarinota bacterium
TTGATTTAGATAAATGATTTGAATGTACTTCTTGTGAATCTAAAAATCATAGAATTGAAAAAGCTTCAGAAGTAGGGAATATATTTCCACTTGAAACAAAGTTTTCAAAACCTTTTGGAATGAGAATGTCAGATGAAAATAATAAGGAACAAGATGTTATAATGTGATGTTATGGTATATGAGTTTCAAGACTTATGTGAGTAATAGCAGAATATAATATGACTGAAAAATGAATAGCTTGGCCAGAAAATGTTGCTCCAGCAAACTACTATATAATAGTTATTTGAGAAGAAAATATTAAAAAAGCTACTGAGTTTGCTCAAAAATTAGAATCAAAATGAAAAACTGTAATTTTAGATGATAGAATGTGAAAAAAAGTTGGTTTTGGACAAAAAGCTGGTGATTGTGAGTTATTTTGAATACCAAATAGAATAGTTATTTCTCCAAAAACATTAGAACAATGAGGTTTTGAATTTACAAAAAGAGGAGAAGAAAGTGAGATTGTTAACTTTTAATAAATTAATCCACCATTGAATTTCCTCCTTCCTTTTGAAAGGAAGGAATTTAGGATGGATTAGAAATTAATATATAAATAAATATGATCAAAATAATAAGTTTTGTAGATTCTTTTAAGCATTATTCTGAACCTATAAAAGAATTTCAAAAAAGACTTTGAAAAGAAATTGAATTAGTTAAATTAAAGCCAATAAAAAATTGAAATATTATAGAAAAGGAAACTGATGTTTTATTAGATTTGTTAAATAAAGAAAAATGATTTAAAATTGTTTTAAATCCAAATTGAAAAAATCTTACAACTGAAGAATTTTATGATTTAATAGAAGATAAAAAACAAAACTATAAAAATATTATTTTTGTAATTTGATGAGCTAATTGAATAGATTATAAAAAAATAAAACATGTAATTGATTACGAATTAAATTTTTGAAAAATGATAATGCCTCATATTTTAATTATTTTAGTTTTAATTGAACAAATATATAGGATTTGAATGATTAAAAAGGGAACTGCTTATCATAAATAATTTTTTGCAATAAACTTAAATAATACTATAATTTTAGTATTATTTTTTTATTAAATATTTATGAAAAATACATTTATATTATTGTTCATTGTTTTTTTATCTTTTTGATCTGTTTCAGCAAATTTAGAAGATACATCTATTATAGATGAATTAGAAAAACAGGAAATCAAAACTCTTGATTTTGATTTTAATTTAAAAACATTTGAGAGTTGTGAATGATTAGATAATGTTATGTGAAAATATATAAAAGATTATTGGATAAATAATAAAGAAAAATTTAGACCATATCCAGTTATGTATAAATCAATGTGAATTAATACAGTTGATATGGTTATGGAAGATTCTGCTGTAAGATGAGTAGTTGTAGAAAAAACTAAGTCAGTTGAGTCTGTATGAAATGATTTAGAATATTCAAAAACTAATTCTCAAGTAGATTGAGTCGATGAATCTGATATTGTGAAAACAGATTGAAAGTACATTTATTATTATAATGAGTCTGATAAATATGTATATATTGTTGAAGTTGATTTACTAAATATTATTAAAAAAATTAAACTTCCTTCAAACTTTAATAGACCTGTATTATATATTTGAAAAAACAGATTAACTATTATTTCAAATGGATATACAAATACAAATTATTCAAAATATAACTATTGGATTAATAGAAATGCAAAAACTTATACTATTGTTTTTGATACTACAAATATAAAAAATCCTTCATTAGTTAAATTGTATGTATCTGATTGAAATTTAAAAAAATCAAGAAAAATTTGAGATTTAATATATGTAATAAGTAATAATAGTTTTAATATACCTTATAGAAATTTTAAATCAGTTGATGATATAAAAATAGATACAAATAAGCTTATTCCTAAAAAAATTGATATAAGTAAAACATCTGATAAAGATAGACAAAATTTAAAATTGAGATGAATTAATCTACCTTATAATATTACTTCTTGAAATGTTGCTAAATGTAATGAGATAGAATACGTATTACCAGATACTGAAACGATGAAAAAATTTGATTTCAATCCTTCTTATAATATTATTTCAATTATTGATACTAAAAACACAGATAAAGAAGTAAAAACTAAAGTTATAGCTGGGTCAAATGCTGAACTTTATATGAGTTTAGATAATATGTATTTAACTTCATATATGTACCAAAGTTATGATTTCAAATGTTCTTCTAGGTTTAATTGTTTTATGCCTTGGTATTCTAGAGGGCAAAATACTCTTATTCATAAAATTAATGTTAATTGAAGTGATTTAAAATATCAAGATTCTACTATTATTCCAGGCTCTCCATTAACTCAATATAGTATGGATGAATATAAGTGAGATTTTAGAATTCTTACAAAGGTAAATAATTGGTCTAATAAATGAAATGAGAGACATACTAATTTATATATATTAGATAAAAATTTAAAATTAAAATGAAGTCTTAAAAATTTAGGTTCTGGTGAAGATTTTAAATCAAGTAGATATATTTGAAATAAGCTTTACCTTGTTACATTTAAACAAATTGACCCACTTTTTGTTATAGATATGTCTGATTCATCTAATCCAAAAGTTTTAGGTGAACTTAAAATTCCAGGTTACTCTACATATTTACATCCTTATGATGAAAATCATCTAATATGATTAGGATATGATACTACAATCAATAAATGGGGAGGTACTGTAAATAATGGTTTAAAGATAGACTTATATGATGTTTCAGATTTTAAAAATCCAAAACAAAAATATAGTTATACTTTATGAGAATATTGAAGTTATTCTGAAGCATTAACTAATCCTAGAATGTTTATGTGGAAAGCTTCTGATAATAAATTATTTTTACCTGCTACTTTATTTAAAAATGATGAGAATGATCAATATAGACATGTAGATTTTTTCCAATGACTTGTTGTATTGGATATAGATAAAAATAACTGAATTAAAGAAGATTTTAGAATTACACATATAGATAAAGATGGTATTAACGAAAAAAGAATAAAAGAATGTTCAAAATATATAGTCAAGAAAAATAAAGAACCTATATGTCATAAACTTTTAAATTGATGAGAATATTGTGAACCAGTTAGAAGTCAATATGTTCCAAAATATTGTTATGCTAATTCTACTATATGAGAATATATTGCATCAAGAAATTGGGAATATAGAAATAGTTTTGTTAAAAGAGCTCTATGGGTAGGTAATAATACTTATTCTATAAGTAATAATTTAATAAAAAGTACAGAAATAAGTACTTGAATTCAAACAGATAAAATTAAGTTAAAATAAAATTTCTGAACAATAAGGTTACTAATTAAGTTAGTGACCTTATTTTATGTTAAAAACTAAATCATTTAATTTGATTTTTATTTTTATATGTATATACTCTCCGCGAAAAATTAATATTTAACTTAATTTATGCAAAATATAATAAATGACATGTTAGTTTGGCAAGCTAGTTTTACAGGACTTTTATTTGAAGTCTGAATAATTGCTCTACTTTATATAGGTTATAAATTTTTTCCTAAAAGTGGTATTGTTATAATGTTTGAATTATTTTTCGAAAAAGCATATGAGTTTTTCGAAGATATACTTTGAAAAGATGAAAAGAAATGGATAAAAATGTATATTATAGGTATGTTTTTTATAATAGTTTTTTCAAATCTTTTATGAGTTTTTTTAGAATTTCTAACACCTGTGTTTTGACATTCTATGGAAGAATTTATAAAAATACCAACGGCTGATATTAACTTTAATATAGCTATGGCAGTTGTATGAGTTATAATTGTTATATTAGAACAATTTAAGGCTTTGTGATTTTGGAAGGCTATACATGAATATGTTCCAATTAAATGAAAAGATTTAATTCCTTTTGAAAGATGAAATCTTCCATTTGCTGTAGATTGGTTTGTATATATATTGGTAAAGTTTTTTGATATAGCTATATCAATGTTCTTATGAGTATTAGAAATAGTTGGTCACGCTGCAAAAGTTATTTCATTATCATTTAGGTTATTTTGAAATATGACATCAGGGGGAATATTATTAGCAATGTTGATATGAGGAGTGTCTGCTCTGACAACTTCATTGGTAGGTATAGAGTTTCCAATTATTTGACCTGTAATATTATATTTACAAGAATTACTTGTTGCTTTTATACAAGCATTAGTATTTCCATTATTGGTAGCAATTTTTATTAAAGTTGCAAAAGTGCATTAGTAAAATATTTTAAACAATTTAATTTTATAATTTATATATATGGATTTATTGAATTACGTATGACCTGGTTTAGCGGTATGACTTGCATGAGTATGAGTTGCAATTGGTCAATGAATGTTAGCTAAAAAAGCTATGGAAGTTATGGGTAAAAATAGTTCTTTAACTAGTTTTTACTTAACAATAACAATATTAGGTATAGCATTAGTAGAATCAGCAGTTATATACTGATTAGTAGTTGCTTTTCAATTAATAGGTTCACCTGATTTATCTCTTTCTTCTTCAATTTGAGCATGATTAGCTATTTGATTAGCTTGAATGTGAGCTTGAATCTGAGAATGATTTGTTATAGCTTGAGCATTGGATGCAATCGATAGAAGACCAGAAATAAAATGAAAAATAATGAGTTTTATGGTTCTATTTGTAGCATTAGTAGAAGTAGTTGCAATATATGGTTTAATTATTGCATTTAAAATAATTGCTGATGGATGAGAATGAATTACTCATATATGAGCATGATTAGCAGTATGACTTGCGTGAGTATGAGTTGCAATTGGTCAATGAATGTTAGCTCAAAGATCTATGGAAGTTACTTCTAAGACTCCAGAACTTACTACTTTTTACTTAACAATAACTATATTAGGTATAGCATTAGTAGAATCAGCTGTTATATACTGATTAGTAGTTGCTTTTCAATTATTAGGAGCTGATACTGTATCATATTATGGAGCTATTTGAGCATGATTAGCTATATGATTAACTTGATTAGGTGCATGAGTATGAGAATGACAATTAATAGCAGGTGCTTTATCTTCAATGAATAGAAATCCAGCAATTAAGGGTAAGTTAATGACATTTATGGTATTGTTTGTAGCTTTAGTTGAAGTTACTGCAATATATGGTTTAATTATTGCATTTAAAATTATAGATGGTTGAGTTACTGAACCACTATATGCAGTATGAGCATGATTGGCTATTTGATTAGCTTGATTATGAGTTGGTATTTGAAGATGATATATGTCTGAAAAATCACTTGAAGTAATGGGAAAAAATCCAAAAATGATTTCATTTTTCTTAACAGTATCTATTCTTTGAGTAGCACTTATTGAATCTGCTGCAATATATGGTTTAATCGTAGCATTTCAAATATTATCTTTTACTTGACCAGTAGCAGCTGCTGTTGCGGCATGATTAGCGATTTGATTTACAGGGTTAGGTGCTTGATTAGGTGAATGATTACTTATAAAATGAGCAATGGATGCAATGAACAATGATCCAGAAGCTAAGGGTAAGATAATGGCATTTATGGTATTATTTGTAGCTTTAATTGAAGTAGTTGCAATATATGGTTTAATTATTTCATTCCAAGTATTGTCTCCTGTAAAAGATGTAGTTGAAGATATATCTGTTGTTGAAAATAATAAATGAGATATAGTTGAAGTTATTGATATTAAAGAAGAAATAAATAATAATGAAATTGAAAAAGTTGTAGAAATTGTAACTTCTACTTGAATAACTAGTAATGAAAATACTTGAAGTATTGAACAAACTAAATAATTTAAAATTTAATTTATATATATGGATGATTTAAATGTAGCTGTTATATTGGCTCAATTTATAAATTTCTGAATAGTCTTCTTCATTTTTTATTACTTTTTAGGTAAAACAATTGTTAAAACAATTGAAGAAAGAAGATCACAAATAGAAAACTTAGATAATTCTGAAGATGTTGTTAGAGAAAAACTTGAAGCAGCACAAGAAGAAGCTAAGGAAATAATTAATGAGGCTAGAAAAAATGCTTCAGATATGCAAAAAAATGCTGATGAATTATCTAAAAGAGATACGGCAGCTAAATTAAAAATTGCTGAAGAAAAAGCAGAATGAATTATGAATTCAGCAAAAAGAGATATTGAAAAAGAAAGATTAAGTATGATTGAATCAATGAAGAAAAAAGTTCTTGATTTATCATTAAAAATCAATTCTAAAGTTTTTGATAATAAAGATAATAATAAAGAATTTATATCTAAAGAAGTTAATTCTATAAAACTATAAAATATGCAAAATCTAGAATGATTAGATAAAGCTGAGTTAGAGGAACTTTTAAAAGATTTAAAAGTTTATAATGACTTAATTAAAAAAGTTTGAAAAAGATGAAAAGATATTTTCAATAATAAATTTAATTGAATTAATCAATATTCAGTTGAATATTACGGAGATATGGATGAATCTTATATTCTATCAGAAGCTAAGAAAATTTATAAAAAAATGTTTAATATTGATGTTGCTGACGTTGATATTAAATTAATAAAGAATGAAAAAATAAAATGAGGAATGAAAATTTATCTAAATGATAATTTAGTTGATATGAGTTTCTTAAAATTTTACAATATGTTGAATAAATAATTTAATTTTATTATTAATAACTAATAATTATGTCTAACGATTTACTTAATAATATCATAAGTGAAGTTGAAAAAAAATTAGACTCGACTTCTGTTAATCCAGAAATCGAAAATGTCTGAGAAGTTTTCTATTTATGAGATGGTGTTGCAAAAGTTTCTGGTTTAAGAAATGTTGCTTACAATGAATTAGTTGAATTTGAAAGCGGTGCAGTTTGAGTTGCTCTTAACTTAGAAGAACATTATGTATGAGTAGTTATACTTTCAGGATTTTTATCTATTAAAGAAGGTGAAAAAGCTAAAGCTACTGCTAAAACATTAGAAGTTCCAGTTTGAAAAGGTCTTGTTGGTAGAGTAGTTGATGCACTTGGTAATCCAATTGATGGATTAGGTGAAATGAAATCTACTGAAAAATACCCAATTGAAAGAGTAGCTACTGGTGTAATGGATAGAAAATCTGTACATGAACCAATGGAGACAGGGCTTAAAGCAATTGATGCACTTGTACCAGTTGGTAGAGGACAAAGAGAGCTTATTATCGGTGATAGGCAAACAGGTAAAACTCAAGTAGCTATTGATGCAATTTTAAATCAAAAAGGTAACGGTGTAACTTGTGTTTATGTTGCTATTGGTCAAAAAGAAGCAAAAGTTGCTAGAGTAGTTGAAGAATTAAGAGCTAGAGGAGCAATGGATTATACTATTGTTGTTGTTGCTTGAGCTTCTGATCCAGCTTCAATGCAATATTTAGCTCCATATGCAGGTTGTGCGATGGCTGAATACTTTATGTTTAATAAAGGACATTCTTTAATTATATATGATGATTTAACTAAACAAGCAAATGCTTATAGAGAGATGTCATTGTTATTAAGAAGACCACCAGGTAGAGAAGCTTACCCATGAGATGTTTTCTATCTTCACTCTAGATTATTAGAAAGATCTTCTAAATTAAATGATGAATTAGGTAATGGTTCAATGACTGCACTTCCAATTATTGAAACTCAAGCTTGAGATGTATCTGCATATATTCCAACAAATGTAATTTCAATTACAGATGGTCAAATATTTTTAGAATCAGATTTATTTAATTCAGGTCAAAAACCAGCAATTAATGTATGATTATCAGTTTCAAGAGTATGAGGTGCTGCACAAATTAAAGCAATGAAAAAAGTATCAGGTACTTTGAAATTAGATCTTGCTCAATATAGAGAGTTAGCTGCATTTTCACAATTTGCTTCTGATTTAGATCCAGCTACTAGAGCTCAACTTGAAAGAGGTGAAAGAATGATGGAATTATTAAAACAAGGTGTATTTGAACCAGTTTCTGTTGCAAAACAAACTTGTGTAATGTATGCTTGAGGTAAAGGTTTCTTTGATAAAATTGAAGTTTCTAAAATTAAAAAAGCTGAATCAGATTTATATTTAAGTCTTGATGAAGAAAAAACAATTATTGAAAGTATATCTAAAGATGGTAAAATGTCTGAAGATGCTGAAAATAAATTAAAAGATGTTATAGCTAAAGTAGTTGAACTTAATAAATAATTTTTATCATGGCAAATTGAAAAGAAATCAAAAGAAGAATCTGATCAATTAAAAATACAGCAAAGATAACTAAAGCTATGGAGCTTATTTCAACTGTAAAGATGAAAAAAGCTCAAGATTTAGCTCTTGAAAAGAAAGAATATATTACTTGAATACTTAAAGTAGTTGAAAATCTAAATGATAGTCTTTCTGAAAATGTATTTTTTGAATGAGTGGAGAATCCTTCTAAAACACTTTGAATTATTATTACTTCAAATAAATGATTATGTTGAGGTTATAATATAAATGTAATGAAAAAAGTTAATGAATATATGAAGTTAAATGATGAGCAAATAGATTTTGTTTCTCTTTGAAAAAGAGGGTCACAATTTATTGCTAGAACAGGGAATAAGATTATTGCTGATTTTTCTGAAGACTTTACTGATAATATTGATTATTCTTTTTCGAAAAATGTATCTAGATTTATTAGTGAAAAATTTTCTACTGAAGGATATGATAAAGTTGTTATTTTTTATAATTATTATAAAAATACAATTACTCAAATTCCTGTAGCTAGACAATTTTTACCTTTAACTGATAGAGGAATAGAAAAATATTTTGAAGCAATACTTTGAGATGAGTATAAAAAATCTGAAAATATTAAATCTTCATATAAGTATACTGTTGAGCCAACAGTTGAAGAATTAGTAGATGAAGTTTTACCAATGTTAATAGATTCAATGTTTTATGATATTTTGATTGAATCAAAAGCGTCAGAGCATAGTTCTAGAATGATTGCAATGAAGAATGCTAAAGATAATGCAAATAAATTTGCATCTAAATTACAACTTCAATACAACAAGGCTAGGCAAGCATCTATAACAAAAGAAATTTCTGAAATTGTAGGTTGAGTTGAATCTATGAAAGATATGTAACAATTAGAACTACAAAATATCTTTACAAATTCTAGATTTATTATAAAATAAAGAAGTTTATTTAAATAAAAATTATTTATGAAAATTAAATTATATAGAATTATATTAAATATTTTATTTTACGTATTTTACGTAATAGTAGTTTCAATTTCATTTTCTTTCATTTTTCCTACTATTCTTGTTATCTTATGACAAGATGTAATTGCTCCAAATAATCCTATTTTTGATACTATACAAATAATAATAATAATCTTAGTTTTACTTATAAGTTTATTATTTAGAAGATTCTTTTATTTACCAATAAGAGAAAAAAATAAGATTAAAAAAGAATTAGAATTTAAAAAGTATGAAAAAAAAGATAAAAAAATAGAAGAAATAAATGATGAATTATGACTTGATATAAAAATAGGGAAAGAAATAAAATAATTAAAATTTTAAAAATTAATTTTGCAAAAAATGCATATTTGAAAAATTACTAAAATAGTTTGAGTAGTAATAGATGTTGAATTTACAGATGGATATGTTCCAGCTATTTATGAAGCATTAGAAATTAAAGGCCACTCTGAAAGAGTAGTTCTTGAAACTCAACAACAATTAGGTGATGGTGTAGTTAGAACTATTGCTATGAATACTATTGATGGTTTAAAAAGATGAATGGAAGTTGAAGCTACTGAAGCTCCTATTTCTGTTCCAGTTGGTGAAGGTGTTCTTGGTAGAATGTTTAATGTTCTTGGTGATCCAATAGATAATAAACCAAAACCAAAAACAAAATATATGGATCCTATTCATAGAGAAGCTCCAGATTTTGCTGATTTAACAGTTACTGCTGAAGTTTTTGAAACTGGTATTAAAGTTGTTGATCTTATAGCTCCTATGCTTAAATGAGGTAAAGTAGGTTTATTTGGTTGAGCATGAGTTGGTAAAACAGTTATTATGCAAGAACTTATTCATAATATTGCACAATGACATGGTGGTTATTCTGTAGTTGCATGAGTAGGTGAAAGAACAAGAGAATGAAATGATCTATATCACGAAATGGAAGAATCAGGAGTTATTGATAAAACTGCTATGGTATTTGGACAAATGAACGAAGCTCCAGGTCCTAGAGCTAGAGTTGCATTAACTGGTCTTGCTATGGCTGAACATTTCAGAGATAGAGAAAAAAGAGATGTATTATTATTTATTGATAATATATTTAGATTTACTCAGGCTGGTTCAGAAATATCTGCACTTTTAGGTAGAATACCTTCTGCTGTAGGTTATCAACCAACACTAGCTACTGATATGGGTGCTTTACAAGAAAGAATTACTTCTACTAAAGATGGTTCTATTACTTCTGTTCAAGCTGTATATGTTCCTGCTGATGATCTTACTGATCCAGCACCAGCTGCTACATTTGCCCATTTAGATTCAACTATTGTATTAAATAGATCTATTGCAGAACTTGGTATATATCCAGCTGTAGATCCACTTGATTCTACTTCTACTGTATTATCTCCAGATGTTGTTGGTCAAGAACATTACGATGTTGCTAGATGAGTTCAAAAAATTCTTCAAAAATATAAAGAATTACAAGATATTATTGCAATTCTAGGTATGGATGAATTATCTGAAGAAGATAAAACAACTGTAAATAGAGCAAGAAAAGTTCAAAAATTCTTATCTCAACCTTTTTATGTAGCAGAACAATTTACTGGTGTTTCTGGTGTATATGCTAAAGCTACTGAAACTGTTACAGGTTTTAAAAAGATTTTAGATGGTGAAGTTGATCATATTCCAGAAAATATGTTCTTATATAAAGAAAATATGGATGCAGTTATTGCTAAATATGAAAAAAGTTTAGAAGAAGCTAAATAATTAATTATAAAATTATGAAATTAGAAATATTATCATTTACATGAAACTTATTTAGATCTGAAACTGTAGAAGAGGTTACTGCTATGACTAAAGTTGGTGAGATTACTATTTTAGATAATCATACTCCTTTAGTTACTGTTTTAAAACCTTCTATTATTAGTGTTATTTATACTGATGAATCTTGAGTTAAATCTGAAAAAGATTTTGCAATAGGTTGAGGTGTTTTAGAAGTATCTGATTCTTCTATAAAGGTTTTAATTGATATGTTAGTATCAATTGATGATGTTGATGTTGATGCTGCTGAAAAAGCTAAAAAAGATGCTTTAGCTATGATGGAAAAATTCAAAGATGCTAAGGATAAAGTTGATATGGAAAAATTCATTGAAGCTGAAGATATGCTAATGAAATCAGTTGCTAAACTTAAGTTAAGTGAGATAAAATAATAACTACAAAAAAGATTTGTAGTTATTTTTTTTTGAGTATAATTTTTATAGATTTATATATTAAATAATTATTATATGGAAGCATTTTTAAATGAGGTTGTAGATGGGGAAAAATTTGAATTAACTATTGATACTAAAATTTTTAGTAAAGAAATAGTTTTAAAAACTGCTTATGTTTTTTTAGATAGATGATATTTCTTTTTTAAAATGGATAATAATTGAAATATAATTTTACAATTTACTAGAAAGGAAGAAAATAAAGAAGATCCTAAAAAAATAATTACTGATTTTGCTGACGAGTTATTATCTACATTATTAAGAGATACCCTTGAAAAGGATAATAAAGATATAAGAGAAAAAATTGTTTGAGCAGCTATAGCTAATAGCTTAGATTCAAATTGATTTACTTCTATTGATACTGATAACATGTGAAATAATCAAGAAAATAATCAAATAGATTTTGATAAAGATATTGATGAAATATTAAAAGAAATAGAAAATGATCCTGAATTAAAAATAGATGAGGAAGAAATAGAAAAGATACTTAGAGAGATAGAAGAAGAGACAGAGAATGAAATTGAAGAAATTAAACCCAATATTACAATAGATCCGGAGGCTGTAAAAAAAGCTAAAGAAAATTTTAAGAAATAGAAAAAATATAATCTATTTCCTTTTTAAAAGGAATATATATAAGATAATAAAAAAATATGAAAAAAAAGTTTGAAATAAATATAGATATTTATTCTGAAGATATTATAAATCAAACAATTTGAGATTTTGAAGAAATATCTGAAATAAAATATACAGATAATAATTTAGAAATACATTGAAGTTCTGAATCAGAAATTAATGAAATTTTTAATGAGTTTATGAATTATGTAATTTGATTAATTAACGAATAAATAAAAATGTTAAATTTAGAAAAAATAAAATGATTAAATAAAAATACTGGTTTTTTTAGATTTAAACCATTTTGAAATGATTATTTAATTACTAATGATATAGCTAAACATGCTTTTTTAACTAAAAAAGAGTTTGGTGATTTTATTATGTGAAAAATAACTGAATGAGAAAAATATGAAGAATTATTAAATAGATGATTCATAAAAAATGATAAATATAAAGCAAGCATGGCTTTGGCTTATGCTAAAAAAAATGAATTTTTATGATATGGACCTAGTCTTCATATAATTGTAACTACTTTAAGATGTAATCACAAGTGTCAATATTGTCATGCGGCTGTTGCTCCAATGTCAGCTAAAGAAATGGATATGACAGAGAAAACTGCAAAAAAAGTAGTTGATACTATTTTTTATACTTCTAATCCGAGTTTAACTATAGAATTTCAATGATGAGAAGCATTAGTTAATTGGAATGTTGTTAAATATATAGTAGAGTATGCAGAGACAAAAGCAGTTCATTTGAAGAAAAATTTAAGTTTTGCTTTAGTTACAAATCTTACTTTGATGGATGATGAAAAACTAGATTATATTATTGATCATAATATATGATTATCGACAAGTCTTGATTGAGATGAAGAAACTCATAATTTTAATAGAACTTTTAAAGATTGAAATAGTTTCGAACAGGTGACTTATTGGATAAAAAAAATAAATAAAAGATTTGAAGTAGAATGAATTAAGCAAAAAATATGAGCATTATTAACAGTTTCTAAAAGAACTCTATCAAAGTATAAAGAAGTTATTGATACTTATGTAGAGTTAGGACTTGATTGAATATTTTTAAGACCATTAAATCCTTATGGGTTTGCTGCTGCAGATTTAGAAAAGCTATGATATGAACCAGAAGAATTTATAGAGTTTTATAAAAAATCTATGGATTATATTATAGAACTTAATAAAAAATGAATAAAATTTAGAGAAGCTATGTCTTGAATATATTTATCTAAAATTTTAACTGATAAAGATCCTAATTATCTTGATGAAAGAAGTCCCTGTTGAGCTTGTATTTGACAAGTAGCTTATAACTTTGATTGAAAAATATATTCATGTGATGAAGGAAGAATGCTTGGAAGAATGTGAGATGATAATTTTAAAATGTGAAAATTAGAAGAAACTTGAGAAGAAACATATAAAAAAATGATAGATTCTGAAACAACAAAAATTATGGTTCAAGCATCTACTCTTGATTGACTTCCATGATATAATGATAGTGTTTATAAACCATATATTTGAGTCTGTCCAATACATTCATATAAATCAACAGGTAATATAATTCCAAATTATTCTAAAGATGAAAAAAGAATATTAGGTCATAGTATACTTGATTATTTATTTGAAAATATTAGAATAGAAGAAAATAAAAATATTTTTAAGGATTGGTTAGGTATGGGAGATAATTCTGTCACTAGTCAATGTGAATCAATTTAATTTTTAATTTAATTATATGAGTGAAAAAAAGAAAAAACTTTTTCCAAAAATAAAGAAAAAGTTAAAGGGATTTATTGCTGATGAGAGTGGTAAGATAACAAAGAAAGATGCTCTAGGTTTGGCTGTATGAGCTATACTTTTTAGTTGAATTGAAGAAGTTAATGCTGCTGCTTGACATGCAAGTGGTAGTACTGTAACAGATTCTAGTATTTGAGCATCTTATTCTAGTGCTACACAACATTATAGTCAGACTTGATGTACAAATACTTCTCCTTGTAGTTCGGATCCAAGTATGTCAGATAGGTTGAAATGAGCTTCTGTAAATGCTTCAACTTCATGTCAACATGCAAGTTGAATTGTTAACTGACATTATAGTTCTACACCTTCTTTAAATTCACCTACTACATATTATAAATGAGATTGAACTCATATAAGTATGGATGCAACTCATGGTAGTCATGGTAGTCATGGTAGTCATGGTAGTCATGGTAGTCATGGTAGTCATGGTAGTCATGGTAGTCATGGTAGTGGTGGTTGGTGTTAATTATATTTTATAAGTTGTAATTATGAAGAAAAATATATTTATATTTATTATATTATTTTTTTTATGAATTAGTTTATATTTGAATTTTTTAGCTAAAAATAATATAGATACATGAAGTTTAGCTAAAAATAATATAGATACATGAAGTTTAGCTAAAAATAATATAGATACATGAAGTTTAGCTAAAAATAATATAGATACATGAAGTTTAGCTAAAAATAATATAGATACATGAAGTTTAGCTAAAAATAATATAGAAAGTATTATTGATGAATTTGATAAAATAAATAATAAAAATAATTTTGATAAGTTTTTGAAAAAATATAATTGACAAAATTTACTATATACATTTTTAAGAGTTTGAAATAAAAAACTATTTTTAAAATTTCAAAAATATTCTTTTAAAAATAAAAACATATCATTAGAAAATTATGAAAATTATATGGGTAGAATCTTTGATAATTATAATTCTAAATGATATTTTAATTGAAAATATATTAATAATTGAGAATATGATTATTTTTTAATATCTTTATTAAATAAAGATATTAAATTTAAGTTAAATTTATGTAATAAATGATTTAGTAATGATATTGAAAGCTTAAATGCTTGTAAAAAATATTCACTATTTATGTCTTATGAAAATAATAATGATTGTAATAAAATGATGACATCTGTTGATAAAAAATGGTGTATAGATACATTAAAATTAATAAACTAATATAATATGGATAATAATTTTGATACTAATTTTTATAATGATTTATCAGATTATATTGATAATGTTGATTATAGTTCTTATACTTTACAATATCCCCCTCCATTTATTTTAGAAAATAAATTTAATAATAAAGATTTTTTAGATTGATTTAAATTTACACAAAAAAAGGTATGAATATATATTCATATCCCTTTTTGTGATACAAAATGTACATTTTGTAGATATTATTCTATTATTGATTTTAAATTAGATACTTATTTTAAATATGTTAATTATTTAATTAAAGAATTGGAAATTTATAAAAAAGTATTAGATACTAATAATATATTAATTGATACTATATATATATGATGAGGAACTCCTAGTATTTTAGATGAAGTAAGTTTAGAAAAATTATTAAATTATATTTTTTTAAATATAAATTTAGATGATTCATATCAGTTTTGTTTCGAAGCAAATCCTAATAGTTTAAGTATAAAAAAGATAAAAATATTAAAAAAATATAATTGTAATAGATTAACTTTATGAATCCAGTCTTTAGATAGTAATGTATTAGAAAAGATAAATAGAGTCCAATCTAAAAAAGATGTTATAAGATCAATTTATTATTGAAAAAAAATATGAATTGAATATATAAATGTCGATTTAATGTTATGAATTAAATGACAAACGTATAAATCTTTTATTAATGATGTTAAAATTGTATCGTGATTAAAACCAGACATGATACATTTACATCCGTATACATCAACATGAAGAGTAATAGATAATAAAAATTTCACATCAATTCGTGATGTTAAAATGAAAATGGAAAAAAATTGAACTTTATATTTAAAATCTAAATGATATTGAGATATAGAGTGAGATGCATTATGATTCAATAATAATTCAAAAAATAAACAATTATTTAATGCTTTAAATTGATGAGAATATATATGAATTGGGGTATCTTCTGTATGATATAATTCACTATTTAGAACTATAAATACTGATTCTTTAAATAATTATTATTCTTTTTTGGATAAATGAGCCCTCCCTGTTAAGTTTTGATCATTATTAACCAAAGAAGATAATATGATACAATATATTATTTATAATATAAGATATAATGAAATTTCAATAGGTAAATTTAATTCTATTTTTTGAGTTGATATACTTAAATATTTTAAAGAAGTTTTTTTATTATTAAAAGAAAAATGAATATTAGATATTATTAATAATAAAATTATTTTTTATTTTAAAACACCATATGAATACTCTGTATTTTCAAAATATTTTTATAGTAAGGAAATTTTATTAAAATCTAAAAAATTAATATATGAAAATAAATAATAAATATGATTTAGTAGTTGCTTGATGATGACCTGGATGAGTAACCTCTGCTATAACTTTTAAAAAATTAAATCCAGAATCAAAAATATTAATTTTTGATATAAACTCATTTCCAAAACATAAAATATGAGAAGTTATACTTCCAGGGTCATTTATCATTTTAAGGAAATTATGATTATTAAAAGCTATAAAGGAGTACTGATTTTTGAGGAAAATGTGAGTTTATTACTATTGGTGAAAAAGTAAGGATAAATGATTTTTATTACCATCAAGTAGGCTAGAAGAAAAAAAATGAATATTTTATGATATGACTCCTGAAAATTATTCATATCATGTAGAAAGATATCAATATGATAATATTTTAATTAAAGAAGCTATTAAGTTATGAATAGATTTCAAGCAAAATGTTAAAATTTGAGAAATTAATTATTTAGATGATAATAATATTAATTATTTAGTTGTTAATAATGTAAAAATTAAAGCAGATTTTTATATTGATTCTACTTGAATTAATAAATGAATTATAACAAGTAAAATAAAAAAATTTAAAGAAAAAGATTTTTCATGAGATATATGTTATCATTGATATTTAGAATGAGCTAATTTTTTACATAATTTTAATTGATTAAAAAAACGGGTTGCTACTACAGTTTGATCTTATTGAAATAAATGCTGGTTTTGGTATATACCAATTACAGAAAATATTGTTTCTGTATGAGTAGTATTTAAATCATCTTGTAATAAGGATTTTGTTGAAATAAAAGATAAAGAAGAACTATTGATTAATGTTTTATGTAGTTTTACTAAAATTAAAAACGCAATTAAGGATGCTAAATTTATAAATTATAAGTGATTAGAAAAAATAACTATTATTAAAAATTGGAACTGAATTTCTAATAAATTATGTTGAGATAATTGGATGTTAGTATGAGATTCTGCTTTCTTTTCTGATCCAATTTTATCTGCATGAGTCACTATGGCTCATAAAACTTGATTTTTTGCTTGAACATTATTAAATAGTTATTTAAAGTCTGATAGTAGTTCATATAAAAAATTATTATTAAAAACTTATGATTTGTATTGTAAAGATTTCTATTCTCAAGTATCAGATGTGATTAAATTTTGGTATGATTGAATGGACGAACAAAAAGATATTAATAGTCTATTTGATATATGAAAAGATACTATGAAAAAATTTGGTATTGTCGATAATGTATCATCTAGAAGCACATTTATGTATGTAGTTAATTGATTATTTCAATCTATTGATACTTGATGAGATTATACTACTTTATATGAACAGGATGATTATGAAAACATAATAGAATGATTAACATGAATTAATATTTCATTAAATGTTAATAATATTGATTGAAATGATGTATATGAATTTGTAAATGATTTTAATATAACGAAAAGGTTAAAATTAGATTGATTTGATTTTAAATTAACTAAATTTTTACAAATTAAAAATATATATAATAGTTCATTTTTTATTAATGATTTTATATCTGATTTTGTTGATAATATTAATTGAAATAATACTTTAAATGATATAATTACTATCTTAAAGTGAAAATATCATGATATTATTTTAGAAGATTTATACAAGATTATAAAAAAATTTATTCTTTTAAATTTAATTAAATGTATGTAAAAACTAATAAAAATGAATTATTAATTTTAAATAATTTTATTAATACTTTAAATGTTAATAAAATTTTAAATTATTTTTTTGAGAAAAAATTAGTGAATAAAAATACAGAGAAATATTCTTGTATGACTTATATTTTAAATAAAGAAGATTTATCTTTTTATTGAAATTTAATAGATATAAGTAAAATATTGGATATTTTAAATTATAATTACTGAAAAAAATTTATTTTTTCATGAATATCTGAATATATTGAGATGAATAAATGAGATTTTTTACTTGAACATACTGATTGATTTCATGATTTTCAAGCAGTTTTATATTTATCTAATATAAATGAATTAGATTGATGAGAATTTATTATTGATAATTCATTATACAATTTATTAGTGTGAGATATTGTAGTATTTAAATGAAAAAGGAGTCATTCAGTAAATTTAATAAAATGATGAAATAAAAGAATATCTATAAGTTTTTGATTTAATAAAATAAACTAATTATTATGAATAATATATGTTATACAATTAAATTGCATGAGTTATGTAATTATTGATGTTTATTTTGTTTCCAAAAACATGAAAATAGAGCTAATGCTGAAATAAAAGATAGGTTAGTTGTTTTTAATCTTATACTTAACGCTTATAAAAAATGATATAAATCTATAGAATTTACTTGAGGAGAACCTTTATTATCTAAAAATATATTTATATATCTAAAGTTTTCTAAAAAAATTGGTTTTAAGAATATTTTAATTAAAACTAATTGATATTTATTTTGAGACTTAAATTTTGTTAATAATTGTATTTTATCTTGAATGACATCTTGCCATATTTCTATACATCATTATATATCAAAGAAACATGATTTTATTGTTTCTAAGGAATGAGCATTCTTTGAAACATTGAAATGAATTAGATATTTAAAAACTAAAAGATTACATTTATGATTACAAATAGTATTAAATAAAAATAATTATAAAGATATAAAAGATATTATATTGTTTTTCTTAAATGAATGAATATTAGATTTTGTTATATTATTTCAAGAAATTGAATGAGAAGTTTATAATAATTTGAATGATTTATTAATTTCTTATAATGAGGTTATCCCTTATTTATTAGATACTTTATCTTTATTTAATGGGATTAGCTGAAAGTATATAAAAATATTAAATTTTCCTTATTGTTTATTTCCATTAATCTATCACAAATATATAATTTCAGAAATCAATTTAACTGTCAATATCGAAGAGTGAGATATTAAATATATAAATAGAAAAAGAAATAGTAATTTAGCTTTAAATAAATGTAATAAATGTGATTTTTTTAAAAAATGTTCTTTAGTGGATATTAATTATTTAAATTTTTACTGAGAAGAAGAATTTTGAAATAAAATATTATCTTCTAATTATAAAAATGAATTTAATATAATAGATATTTACATTAAATCTATAGTTAATTGAATATTTTATTCTAATATTAATGATTATATAGATTACGTTATATCTAAATTTTCATTTAGTGAATTTTATTTATATTTTCTTATTACTGATCAAAATAATACTTTATTTGAAGTTTTTAAGGATAACATAATTTTTGATGTTACTAGTTCAATTAATAAATTACATAACATTGGTATTATAAAATTAATATAAGTTACAATGAATACTTTTGATATTAATAGATTTAATAATGAATTTGTTTTAAATAATAATAGTGAAAATATTGTTAAGGTCTTATATTGGTCTAAAACAAAATATAATAATGAATTTGTTATTAATAAGATTAGACCATTTTTAAATAATACTAATCTTTTATTATTTAAAAAGATTATAAAAATAATATGATTTAAAAAAATACATATTTGATTTGATTTATCTAGAAAAGTAGTAAAATTTTATATATGAATATATGATCTTTGAATTAAAGAATCTTTTAAATTAATTAATGATATTAGGTTAGTTTTATGAATAAATGAAGTTTATGAAATTGAAAAAAATTTTTTAAAATTTGATTGTTTATGATTTGATGTATTATGTAATAATATTGAGCTTAAGGTATATGAAATAGTTAAAGATAAATTTATGTATGATGAAATCGAATTATTAAATATAGATGAAATAGATATAAAGGAAATTTGATTTTTAAAAAGTTTTTCATGAAGAAAAAAAATTTTTTTCAGATTTAATAAATTAATAGATATATCTATTTTTAATAATATATTTTCTATTTCGGAAGATAATATTAATAAAAAAGTAAAATATTATTGTGTAGAAAATAATAAAAAAGAAATATATTTTATTTAGTATAATTTTTATATGAAAAAACTTTCTTACTGGATAAATCCTAAGTATTTATATCCAGGAAATATTATAAAATATAGAAAAGAATTTTATGCAAAAGAATTAGTTAAAATAATTAAATTAGATAATTTTTTTAATGACTATATTATAAATAGAATAATAACTGAATTAAAACAAAAAAAAGCAAAATTTGAGTTTAATGATTCATACGAAAATTGAGTTGTAGATGTAGATTTTTTTCTTATAAATCAGTTTTTTTAGAAGAATTTAAAATTTTTTTATGAAGTAATACCTTTCTAAAATTTATTTCATTATTTTTTTGAAGAGATGTAAGATACGTTAATAATAGAGATTTAATTAATAAATATTCAAAATGATGAATTCTAATTCAAACATTAAATAATAACAATCATATAAAATGGCATGATGACATAGATGATCAATGAATGTATATATTATATTTAAATGAAAATTATAATAAAAAAATGTGAGGATTCTTAGAACTTTGATATAAAAATGGAGATGATTATATATGTTATGATAGAATCTCACCAGAATTAAATACTTTAGTTCTATTTATGCCAAAGAAAGATTTATATCACCAGGTATCTAATATTTCTTATTGATTTGAGAGAAAAAATATTGTTGAACATTTATATTTTAAATAATACTTATGTTAAGTAATAATTATAAATACATATGTAATTTATATTGATGAAATTGATTTTCTAATTTACCAAATAGTATAAATACTTTTGAAAGGGTAATATATATTTTTGAAAAAATAAGTTGTTATAACGATTTTGAACATTTCCGTAGGAATTTTCCACCTGAATGGATTTTTATTCCATCAATAAGATTGAAAAGAAAAGATTTATGGGTATCTTTTTTTAAGTATATATATATATATCATAAAAAAAATGACATAAATTTTTTAATAAGATTAAAAGAAAAAGGTATTTTTTGATCAGAAGGATTTACTGAATATATGGAAAGTTTGTATTATAATATTTTAAAATGATGATTAGATTATGATGAAGATTCTGATCTTACAATTACTTTTTCTAAATATACTACTAAATATATAATAAAGAACTATTGTACATTTAAAAAAGTAGATTTATTTAATAAAAAAATAAATATTCATCCTGTTGAGATAAGATGAGTAATAAATAAAGTATTGTTTTATAGAGCAACAATAGAGAATAATTTTGCAGATAAAATGTTTGATGATTATCCTGAATGAAAAAATTCAAAAAGGTTAGCGAAAGATTTTTTAAAATATTACTATAAAAAATAATATGAATAAAGATATTTTATATAATTTAAAAAATATTGTCTCAAATGAATATCTTAATATTGATGTTTTAGGTTTTATTTCAGATAATTTTAATAGTAGATTTCCTATACAGTATTATGTAATGGATAATTTTATTAATAAAGATTTGTATAAATCATTTGAAAATGAAATGTTAAAGAATATAGATTTTGATATTATCGATAAAAGAACAAATTCATTTATTAGTAATAAAAGTATATTATTGAATAATAAATCTTTTCTAAAAATTTATAATTTTTTTATATCTAAAGATTTTGAAATATTTCTTTCTATAATATTTAAAAGACATTTAAAAAGGTATAAAAAATTAGATTCTAAAAGAATTGAAGAATTAACTAATATTAAGAATTCTTGAGTGGTTCAAATTTATGAGAAATGAGATTTTATGGATTGGCATACAGATATATCAAAAGATTTAAATAGGGATGAGTGTATATTAAAATGATGATATGAAGAATGGGATAAATGTATTGTAACTGAATTTGATGAAGTTGGAGCTTTTATTTACTATATATATAATTCTAATGATTTATGGAATTATAATAATTGATGAAACTTAGAGTTATGAAAAATTTTAAATTGAGATATAAATGTATATAATAAAATTAAACCATTAAGAAATAGATTGGTTTTTATAAAATCATCTAATGCTTCTTATCATAGAGTTAGTAAATTATTAAAAGAATGAGATTATAGAATTACTATACAAGATCTATTATTTGATAAATATTCAGAAATATGAAATGAAATTCTACCTTAGATATTTATATAACAGAAATATGTAATTTAAATTGTGAATACTGTTATATTGATATTAAAAAGAAAGAATATAATTGATTTAATTATGTTGAATTTATTGATAGAATTAATTTACTACAATATAATACTATAAGATTTTTATGATGAGAGCCATTGTTAAAATGGAATGATCTGAAGAATGTAATAAGAAATGTAAAGAAAATTAATGATAAAATTCAATTTATAATCATTACAAATTGAATTTTGTTGGATAATGAAAAATTAATTTTTTTAAGTAAAAATAATGTTAGTATAGCTATATCTTTGCATTTTAATGTTATAAAGGAATTTAAAAATAAGGAGTTTTTAAAATTATTATATAAATATAATAATATTATATGATTTATAGTTTTATTTAATTATAAAAAAGAATATTTATGAACAAATATAATGTTTTTTCTTGCAAATATATGATTTTTAAATTTTTCATTATCTCCAATTACAACTGATAATTGGGATGATACTTTTTTATTAAGTATTGAATTAGAAAAAATATTTAATTTTTTATTATTAAACAAAAATATAAATATAGCAGAATCAGATTGGAATTTTATAAAAAATCTTCATACTGATGATTTTTGTAGTAGGAAACAAGTAGATAAAGAATGAACATATAGACCTTGTAATAGATTTAATGATGATTTTTTTAATAAAAATACTAATATTAAAGTAATAAAAGATTCATTTAATAAAATTAATAGTTGTAGTACTTGTAATGTAAGATGGTTTTGTGTATGTCCTTATTGATGGTATTATGATAATTTTTGAAATTCATTAGTTTATGATAAAAATAAAATAAAAAACTTCCATAATCTTAATAAAATTTTAATTGATTTTAATAAAAATGTAGCAAAACTGAGAAATAAAAAAAATTTTTTAATTGATGATATAGGTGAAATAAGATTTAATTTAACTAATCAATGTAATTTGAGATGTAATTATTGTTATGTGCAATTTGATAATGATAAATTAGACTTAAATATATGAAAAAATATAATAAATTTCCTTTTAGAGCAAGAATGATTAAATAAAACTATTTCATTTTTTTGATGAGAGCCTTTATTAGAATTTAAATTATTAGAAGATTTAACAAATTACGCAATTGAAAAATCAGTTTGATTAAATAAAATTGTTAACTTTAAAATTGCTACAAATTTATTACTTTTAGATAAATATATTTTAGATTTTTTTATAAAAAATAATTTTAAAATTCATATTTCGCTTAATTGAGATAAACAAATAAATAATTCAAGTAGAGATAATAGTAGTGAACTTTTATTAAAAAAAATAGAATTATTAAATAAATGAAATATTAATTTTGATAATATAACTATATTAAAATTAATATTTCCATATAATATTAATTTTTTAAATAAAAATTTAAAGTATATCTATGGTTTATGATTTAATAATATAAGTTTTGAATTATATTATTGAAAAAAATATACTCGGTCTAAAAAAGATATTTTATTGTTAGGTAAATCATTTTATTATCTCAAAAAATATTGAATATTAAATAAATTCAATATTTTAAACTGAAAGGATAATAATTATTTAGATATATCAGTTGATGGTAAGATAAATGATAATTCATTAGAATTTTTTAATTGAAGTATTGATTTTTCAATTAAAAAAATATTTAATAAAATTTTAACTAAAACAATGTAGTATGTGAAAAATTTTTTATTTTAAAGATAGGATAATTTTTAAAGATAATTTATTATGATTTGAAAAAGTACTTTTAGATTCAAAATATAATGATTATTGTATATATTTTGATTTTTATGATATTAAATTATCTTTAATAAAATTAAAATATATTATATTGAAAAATATTAATTTTATTGATTTTAATAATTTATATTTTTATAATTCTAATGATTTTATTAATCTATTACTAGATAAACCTATATATTTACCAAATAATATAAATTTATTTATTAATGAAAAATGTTTTATTTGATGTAATTATTGTGATAATAATAATGATTGTTTCGAAAAATTATCATTATGAGACATAAAAATATTTCTTTGAAAATATAATTTGTGAGATAATATTAATTATAATATCATATGACAATGAGATCCATTATTTCATTCAGATTTATTTAATATATTGGAATATATTAAATCTATTTGATGACATATTACTTTTTTTACTTGATGAAAATCATTATTATATTGTAAAGATATAAATAAACTAAATAGTTTTGTAGATGAATTTAAAATAAATCTTTCTTCTTCAAGTTATCAGATATATAATAAAACTCATAGCAATAAGATAAATAAGGTTGAATTTGATAAGTTAATTAATAAAATTAAAATTATTGCTAAAAAATCTACATTTATAACAATATTAACTAGTAAAAATATATCTGATTTATATAAATTTTATATGTTAGCAGTTAATTTAAATTGTTATTGATTAGAAATAAAAAAAAATTTATTTTATAACAAAAATGATATTCTAAATAATTTAACAATAAAGAATAATATTATTAAATTATTAAAAATATTTTCAAAAAATAAATATATTAATTTCAGTTCAAATATAAATTGAAATTTTATACAATATAATAATATATCTAATTTTATTGATAGGTCTTCATTATTATTAGATAGATATATTAATAATAATTTTGATGATATAGATATTGATGATATAAATAAATTAGATAAATGTTTTCAATTTGGTAATTCAATTGATATTATTGAAAAATGAGTTGTATCTGTTTGTTGTCATTATGATATTTGAAATATTTCTCAAATTGATTATGATGGTTTATATTATAATAATATATTATTTAAAGAAAAATATTTAAATTATAAAATTAAAACACCAAAATCTTGTGAAAAATGTCCAATGCCGATTGATAGGTACAAAAATTATTTAAAATATAATTTTGTGTCTTCATTAGTTTAGAAATTAATATTTTATAATGCTTAAAAAATATATATTTGATACACATAGAATATGTTCTCCAAAAGAAACAGTTACACATGTTTTAAAAATAATAAAAAACACTTGAATTATAAATGATACTAATTTAAAAATATATTCAATAGGAGAATTGGATATTTTTAATGAATATGTATATTCAATATCCTCAAATATATGAAAAAGAAATAATTGGTGAAAATGACTTACTAAGTATCAAGCATTAGCAAGTGCATTAATGGAATTTTCAGAAAGATATTCATGGTATAAAATAATTGAAAAAATTAATAATCAGAAAAAAAATAAATTGATTAATATTAATGATAGAGAAGTATTAGATATTGATAAATTAATTTTAACAAATTCAGATAAAATAAAAAAAATAGAAAATATTAATTATTTTGATAATATATATATGAATTATATTGAGTGAATATCATTAATCACGAATAAAAAAATATTAATTCCTTGGTATGAACCTGAATTTATGACTACTAATTCTTTATGAGCCTGAAATAATAAAGAAGAAGCAACTATACATGCCATTTATGAAACAATTGAAAGACATAATCATAATGTTATGATGGCTAATCATGTTTTACCTTTATTAATAAATGATAATACCATAACTAATAGTAATATTATAAAATTGATAAATAAAATAAAATTATTAGGTTTTGAAGTTTATTTATTAGATTGTTCGTTTAATTTTAATATTAATACAATATGAGCAATAGTATATAATAAAAATTTTCAGTTCGTTGAACATTATTCGATGAATTTTCATTTATGAACACATAGTGATAAAGATATTGCTATTATAAGAGCTTTAACAGAAGTTATTCAAAATAGGGCAACTAATTTTGATAATAATAAAAGTTCTATTTATAAAGAAGCAGATAATATGATTTTAGATGAAAATAATATATCTAAAATAGTTAAATTTTATTTAGAAAATATTAGAAATAATAATTTAGAAATTATTAATTATAAAAATATTATAAATTATAATTTTAGTGATTTATGATTAGAGCTTGAATATATATTAAATGAATTAAAAAATAAATGACATGATGTTTTTTTAATAGATATTACTAATGATAAATTAAAAATACCTGCTGTTAGAGTTGTTATTCCATGATTACAACCAATGTTGTTTGAATTATTTGATGATTTTAATAATAAGAATATTAGACTATCAGAATATATTGATAATGGATTTATAACATAAATAATTTATAATGAGTATTTTTTTAAATGAAGTTGATAGTTATATATATATAAAATATTGTGAAAATTATTTATATAATATATCTAGATTAAATAATATTTTTTTAACTGCTCCTTTTTTTTACTTTAGAAATGATTTTTTATTAAAGTTATACATAAATAAAAGTATAAAGATAAGTAGTTTTATAGAAAAAAATAATAAAAAATATATGTTTTTAATTGATCAGGGTTGATTTGTTAAAAATCCAGAATTTTTAAACAATTATGAATTATTTAAAATTAAAAAAATATTAAAATCCAATCCTTTAGATTTTTATGCATTATCTGCATATATAATATATCACTATAATAATGTTGATTTAAATTTATGAGAATATTTTGATAGATTTTTTGAAATAGAACCTAATAATCCTCATATGTTATTAAGGTTATCTAGATATCAAGCTAGTACATTATATAAGAAGTATAATTATGATAAAAAATATTTAATTTTATGAAAAAACAATATCTTAAAATTATTACGAGAATTTAAAAAATATAATAAGAGTGATGAAATTCCAACATTTTCATATTCGTGGTTATGATTCATAGAAGAAGAATTATGAAATTATAATGAAGCAATAAGATTATATGATTATACAATAAAATTAAATAAATGAATATCAATAGATGTTCCAGAACCATATGTTTGGAAATGATTTACTTTAAATAAATTGTTAAAATATACGGAAAGTTTAGATTTATTATTAAAATTAGAACAAGATGATAAAATAAATGAATATAATGATAAAAGAGATTTTAGATTATATAAGGTTATTTCAGATAATTATTATAATTTATGAGAATATAAATTATTTTATAAGAATTTAAAAATAACCATAGAAAAATTTTTAGAAGTATTTAGTTTTCATTTTAATAACTGAAATTATATTTTAGATAAAAATAATTTTAAATTAATATTTAATAATAGATTAGATATTAATTCTTATAATTCTTTTTTAGATTATAATAAAATGTATATAAAAAGTAATATAGATTATATTATATTTGGAATATCTTTTTTATATAATAAAAAATTGATCTGAAAAAAAATTACATTTAATGATAGTAGAGGGATAGAAAGACTTTGTTTTAATTATTTAGAGTTAATTTATGAGTGAAAAATATAATATATTAATAGAATATATTCTTTACCTAAGAGATAGAAATCCAGATAAAGATTGGGGACATATATGGTGATGGACTACTATATATAGTTATTGTAGATGGAATAAAAATGAAGAAAGATTAATAGAAGAGTGAAAAAAATTATTGAAAGATAAAACAGAAGATATTTTTATTAAAATGATTCAAGAATGGTATGATTGAAAGTTTGAAAGAAAATATCTAAAAAAATATGAAGAAAAATTTAGTGATAATTATTTATATAATTTTATATATTGAATTTCTTTTGATAAAGCTACAGATAAAATTTATTATTTTAGGTTTTCAGAAAAATTAGATTTAATTTGACTTAAATATTTATTAAAATCTTATAAACAAAATTCAAATTATTTATTTACAAATATAGCACTTTGAAGTTACTATCAACATAATCAGAAGTTTGACTTGGCTTATAAATTTTACTTAAATGATTTAAAATTAGATAAAGATAATCCTTGGGTTTTAGCTAAGTTAGCTATCCTATATTCTTCTATGTGATATTGAGAAAAATGATTATTAAAGGCTGAAGAAACTATGAGAAAGGTAATTACGTTACTTCCAGATATTCCTTGGGCTAATGCTTGGTATTGAGAAACACTTAATATGATTTGAAAATATGTAGAAGCTTTAAAATATTTTGAAAAATATGAAAAATTGACTCAGTGAAAACATAGAACTTTTGAACCTTTTATGAGAAAAACTGAATCTTATATTTGATTATGAGATTTTAAAGAAGCAAGATTTGAATTAGATAAAGAAAGTAAATATTACTTTTGAGAATGATATAGATTTGTGTATAATGATTTAGATAAAAAATTAGAAAAATTATGATATTAATAAAATAAATTATTATGCCTGATATAGCTCTATGGTCAGCTTGTGATCATAAATGTACAATGTGTTCAAATTCAGTTGATTATATAGAAACAATAAGTGATTATTCATTTGAGGCTATCAAAAATAGAATTGATGGCTTTGTTTGAGGTGATGATAGAAATTTTCATAGATTTCCAGATTTAAAAGATGATTGGACTATTACAGGTTGAGAACCAACATTAAATCCAGATTATTACAAAATTTTAAGATATTTAAGGGAAAAATTTCCAAACTCTAAATTAGTTCAACTTACTCATTGAGATAGATTTTCTGATATTGAATTTACAAAAGATATAGTGAGTTTATCTAATTATCATCTAGTTTTTCCTATACATTGATATAATAAAAAATCTCATGAAGCCATTGTAAGAAAGGAGTGAAGTTGGGAGGCTTTAATTAAATGAATATATAATGTTTTAAAATATAAAAGATTTGAGGATCAAACATTTGAAATAAGAATAATTATACAGTGACAGAATTATAAACATCTTGATAAAATTTACGAATTTATATATAAATATTTTCCACAAGTTGATAGTATTGTTTCAATAATGATGGAATATGAATGACAGGCAATTGATAATAAAAACTTAACTTCTGTTAATTATAATTATGTTTATGAGATAAATGAAAAAATATTTTTAAAGTATTGAAAAATATTTGGTGTAAATAAATTTAAATTATATCATTTTCCTTTATGTACATTAAAAAATCCAGAACTTTGGAAATATATGTGGAGAACATTACCTAGCCATGAAATTAATTTTGTATGAAAGTGTAGTACGTGTAAATTATCTAAATATTGTATGTGAATTCATGAAACTTATTGTAAATTTAACTGAGAGGATGAAATAAAACCTTTTAAAATGAAAGATTTAGGTAATATAAAAATTATTGAGAATTATGATAATTTTAGGTTCAACCCAATAAAAGAAGTGGAAATAAAAAATAATTGATGGAAAAGATGAAAAAAAACAGTAATTTTTACTTGATATTGATGTAATAATATATGTAGGTTTTGTATTGATTTAAATAAAAGAGATATAGAACATACAACAAAACAAATATTAAAAGATATACTTATAGCAAAACAAAATTGAACTACTATTCTTGAAATAATATGAGGGGAAGTAACTATTAGAAAAGATTTTTTTATAATAATGCAATTTATAAAGTCTATGAATTTTAATCATGTTTATATGGTTACTAATTGAAATAAATTAGCTGATTATAATTTCGCAGAAAAATTTTATAATATGTGAGTTTTAGATTCAATAGTTTTTTCTATTCATTGAAGCTATTTAGAATTACATGATTTATTAGTTGCTACTCCTAAATCTTTTGAAAAATTATTAAAGTGAATAAAAAATTGGCAAGATTTATGATTTAATAAAAGAAAAATAGGTACTAATACTGCTATTGAAAAATGAAATTATAAAGATTTATTAAATATATGAAAATTAGTTAAAAAATTATGATGTTTAGGGAGTTCAGAGTTTATTTTTGCTGATCCAAATGTTTGATGAGTTCATGATAATTTTGAAGAATTAATGCCAAAAATTTTAGAATCAGCTCCTTATATGAGAGAATTACTTGATTGGTGAAATAGTAATGATATGATATATAGAGTAAGATATGTTCCTCTTTGTTATTTTGAAGATTATTTAGATAATAATATTTCAGAACTAAAAGAAATTGAGATTTATTCTAATGTTACTCATAGTGCACCAGATTTTAATAATAGTGATGTGGTTGAGTGAAGAAAAAATTCATGAAGAGTTAAAACAAAAAAATGTACAGATTGTAAGTTATTTGATAAATGTGAATGAATCTGGAAAACATATTATGAAAAACTTTGAGATGAAGAATTATTACCAATAAAATAATAATTATGTTAGATGAGAAAGATTATAAATATAAAAAATTAATTCATTTTTTAAATTTATCAAAAGTAAACTTAATATGGTATATAAAAAATTCAAATAATATTATTATATATAAAGATTATATTTATTTAAATGGTATTTATTTTTATTTGGATGACTTATACATAGAATGAAATAATGTTGATATATGGAATTACAAATGAAAAACATATTTTACTTATAATGCTGCTATTAGAGAAATAAATAAAATAGGAAAAAGACTTCTTTGAAAAAATGATTGGAAGAATTTAATTGATTTTTTACCAGGTAATATAGAGAATAAGATTATTTTTTTAAAGGATATTTTATGATTGTCTTTTTTTTGATTTAAATGCCGGGATAATTGATTTTATTGTAATTTTGGAAATGATTGATGATATTGGTCTTTAGATTGTACTGAAACTCATGCTTATAATTTACATATAAGTAAAAATATTATAAATTTTAATGATTTAGAATTTAAAGATATCTGATTTTTGGTTCGTTGTATAAAATAATTATTGTTATAAGTATGAAAAAATATATAGATCATCTTGTTCCTATAAATAATGTATGTAACCAAGCATGCAATTTTTGTAGTGCTGAGTATAGAATGAAAACAAATAAATCCATTCCTTTAAAAACTATATTTAAACAAATTTTAGAAAAAGATAATTATATACAAATTTCAGGTTGAGAGCCTCTTCTTAGTAAAGATTTATATAATATTTTATATTTTATAAAAAAGCAAAAATCTAGATGTTTTATAGAATTTCAAACTAATTGAGTTTTTTTATTACAAAATTCTAATTTAGATAAATTACAAAAATTTTGAATAAATTTATATAATATCAATTATCCATGCCATATTGAAAAAATAAATGATGAGATAGTTAGGTGAAAATGAAGTTTTCATCCTAGAGAAAAATCTATGAGGGAAATTATTAAAAGATGATTAAATTTAAGAATTAATATTATTGTAAATACTATTAATTTTAAATATTTACCAAGTATGGTAGATTACATAAATAAAAATTTCAGTTGACTTGAAAGAATACAATTTAGTTTCACAAAAGCTATGTGAGCAGCAAATAAAAATGATGAAGTGGTGCCTAAATATGAAGATACTGAGGAATATTTTATAGATGCTCTGGCAAAATGTAAAAAATATAATATAATAGCAGATGTAGACCATATTCCTATATGTTTCTTATGAAAATATTTTAAAAATCATGTAGATTATAGTAAATTAAAAAGATGAGAGAAGTGAGTTTTTTTAGTAGAAAAACATTATGTAAAAAGATGTAACTTGTGTAATAAAAAGAATTTATGTACAGGTTTTAGAAAAGATTATTTAGAAATTTATAATTAAAAATGATTAATATAATAAAAAAAATAGTTTTGATAATTAAACAATATTTTTTTGTACCAATATTGATTTTGATATTATACCCAATATATATATTATTATTTTTTTTATTTAGAAAATATTTTATATCTACAATAATTAAAGTATCATGAAATATAAAAAGAATGTATTAAAAAAATATTATTTATGATTATCTTGTTTTTTTCATGATTCTTCAGTTTCATTTATTGATGAATCATGAAAAATCTTATATTCATCATTAGAAGAAAGATTTTCAAAAATAAAACACGATAGTTCATTTCCATATAAATCTTTAGAATATTGATTTATATATCTTAATATTAATTTAAATGATATTAATGAAGTTTTTTTTTATGAAAAACCATTGTTAAGATTTTTTTTAGATTTAAAATCAATTTCTATTTTTTACCCATTTAGTTTTTATTTCTTTTTTAATTTTTTAAGAAATTTTTTTAAAAATTATAATGAATTAAATTCATATTTTTGTAAATATAAATGAGAAATTAACTATATTGATCATCATATTTCTCATGCTAGTCTAAGTTATTATTTGTCAAATTTTTCTAACTCTTGAATTTTAGTAGTTGATTGAGTTTGAGATAATTCAACAATTTCTTTATATGAATGAAATAAAAAAGAAATAACTTTATTAAATGAAGTATATTTCCCAAATTCAATTTGATTATTATATTCACTTTTTACTATTTTTTGTTGATTTGAAGCTAATGAATGAGAATATAAAATGATGTGATTAGCTTCTTATTGAAAACCTATATATGTTGATAAAATCTATCTTTTAATAAAGAATAATAATATAAATGAATTTGAATTAGATATAAGTTATTTTAATTTTTCATCATTTAAAAACCCATTTAAAAAGAAATTTATAAAATTATTTTGAATATGAAGGAAAAAAGGCTCTAATATTGATATATATTATAAGGATATAGCATCTAGTATCCAAAAAGTATTAGAAGATATAATTATTAAATATTTAATAATTATTAAATATAAATATGATTTTAATAATATGTGTTTTTGATGATGAGTTTTTTTAAATTGTAAATTAAATAAAGAGATTTATGATAAAAATATTTTTAATAATATTTTTATTCCACCTAACCCTTGAGATTGATGAAATAGTTTAGGAGCAGTTTTATATTGATTTAACAGTATAAATAATACAAATAAAAAGATATCGTATAGAAAAATAGATTATATATTTTGATGATATAATATTGATATTGAAGTTAATATTGATAGTAAAATAAGTAATTATAAATATGATAAATTTGATATAAATGATGATGAAGAGTATTTTTCAATAATTTTTAATTATTTAAAAAATGAAAAAATTGTTTCTTTAATACAATGAAGTGCTGAATTTTGACCAAGAGCTTTATGAAATAGAAGTATAATATCTTCACCATTTAATAGTGAGATGAAAGATAAATTAAATAAGATTAAATGAAGGGAATTCTTTAGACCTTTTGCTCCTGTTGTTTTAGATGAAGATTTTAATAATAATTTTATTTGAAATATAGATTCTCCATATATGATGTATTTAGATGAGTTAAAAAATAGTAAATTATCTGCTATTACTCATGTTGATAATACAGCTAGAACACAGGTACTTAAAAGTAATAATAATAATAATAATTTTCTATATTTATTATTAAAATATTATAAAAAATATACATGATTTTGAGTATTGCTTAATACCTCATTTAACATGTGATGAGAGGTAATGGTAAATAATATTGATGATGCATTATTTACGTTTAAAAGAACTAATATTTCTTTATTAGTTATAAATAAAGGTAATAAAATATATATATTATATAAATAATTAATTTATTATTATGAAAAATAAACTTTTTAAATTATTATTAATGGTTTTATGAATATTGTTTGCTTTATTTATCTTTGAATTTTGATTAAGAGTTTTTTTTGTTAACTGAATTTTTAATGAAAATGAAATTATAAATGATTCAAATAAAAATATGAAACATAATTTCGAAAAATGATCAGCAGAAGATAGTTGAAAATATTATGAATATTTTTGAGAAGAAATATATTTTTGGTATGAAGATAAATATAAATATCTTCATACCAAATCAGATAAAAAAAATATAGCTATTATTTGAGATTCTGTTGCTCAATGAGATACTGGATGAATGTCCAATTTTAAATTCTCAAAAATTATTAATGATGAAAATTGAAAATTGAATATTTTAAATTATTCTAGATGATGACATAATATTTCACAAGAGTATGTTCAATATGAACAATTTATTAAAGAAAATGATAATATAGATACAGTTATATATATATATTATAATAATGATTTATATTTTTCTAATATGATTAATGGATCAATATATACTTCTCCAATAATAATTGATAATAGTTCATGAGACTTAGTTATAGAATTAATAGGTAATGAAAAAATAGATGCTTTTTTATCACATTTTTATATATATAAATATATTGCTAAAAAATATTCATTAATTTTTAAAAAATTTGTTAATATTAAAGATTATAGGAAAATATATTATAATAATACTTATGGATATGAGGATTATTTAATAAATAGATTTTTAATGTATGTTAAGGACATAAATAATAGTTGTAAAGATAGTTGAAAAAAGTTTATTATATTAATTTCACCTACTCCAAAATTAATTAATGTAAATAATAATTTTGATAAATATTTTATGCAAGATAATAGAGTTTATAAAAAGTTAAAAGCAGCTTGAATTAATGTATATAATTTATATGATTATGATGTACATAAAAAAGACTATTTTATTGATAATTGTTGTCATTTAAATAAGAAATGACATATTTATTATTCTAATTTCATAAAAAACATAGTATGAAACCAATAATTAAAGAACTACTTTTATTTATAAAAGAAAAAAAATTAACATTTTTATATCCTTTTTTATTAATATTATTAATTTTAATAAGCATAGTTATAATTTGAGAAAATATTGCTCCTTCAATAGTACTTTATAGTTTTTAGAAAGAATAATGAATAAAAATATAACTATTATAATTCCAATATATAATGAAAAAGATAATATTAGAGTATTATTAGAAGAAATAATAAAAATGTATAAATGAATTAATATCTTAGTTGTAAATGATTGATCAATAGATAATGTAGAATTACTTTTAAAAAAAATTAATTATAAAAGATTTAATTATATTAATAATGTGCTTAATAAGTGATTAACATATTCTATTATAAAATGAATTAAAAATGTAAATACAAATTATTTTATTGTTATGGATTGAGATTTACAACATCCTGTTAAATATATTAATAATTTTATTTTATTATTAGAAAAATGATATGATGTTGTAATTTGAAATAGAAAAAATATTTTTTTTAAAAATAATTATTATAGAAATTTATTTTCTAAATTATGAAATATTTTAGTTAATTTTAAATTATGAAATAATAAAATAAAAGACCCATTAACTTGATTTTTTTGAGGTAATACAAAGTTTTTTATAAATAATATTAGTATAAATAAAAAAAGATTTATTAATAAATGATATAAATTTTTATTTGAATTTTTGAAGTGTATTGATATAAAAAAAATAAAAATATATAATTTTTATTTTGAATTTTTAAATAGAAGATTTTGAAAATCAAAATTATGAATAAGGGAATATTTGAGTTTTATTTTATGATTAATTAAATAAAAAATGTTAGATTTTTTATTAAAGTATATAAATAATGATTTGTTTATATGGAGTATAACCTGATATTGAATATTGATTTTATTTATATGACTTTGATTTTGATTTCTATTTATAAGAAAAGATTTATTTTTTTTTCTAAAAAAATATATATCTAAAAAAGATTTGGTATTAATATTTTTTTTATTTGTATTTTCTTTAATTATAAGAGTCTATTTTTTGGATAATTCTCTTATAACAATGAATGATGAGTTTATGTATACTCAGCATGCAAGAGAGTTAATGGAAACTTGAAAAATATTATCACCTATTAGATCAGTTTGATGGAGTTTTTTGTTAGTATTTCCTTTTAGTATATTTTGAGTTTCAAGTTATATATGATTTTATTTTTCAATATTTTTATGAAGTTTAACAGTAGTAATATTATATTTATTATTAAAAATAATTTTTGATAATAAAATTATTTCTTTTTATCCAGCATTATTATTATCTATTTTGCCATTTCATGTATTTTGGTCTACTAAAATGGAAACAAATCTGTCATCACTTTTATTTATAGTAATAACAATATTATTTTTCATAATATATAGTCAAACTAAAAATATAAAAATATTTTATTTTACTATATTATTAACATTATTTTCTACAACTTTTAGATGAGAAAATATACCAGTATTAATATTATATTTATTTTTATTAACAATAGTAAATTATAAACAAATATATTTAAATAAAAAGAATCTTTTTATATCTTTATTAACTTTTTTTATTTGAATAATAACTGTTTTACCTAATTATGTAAATCAATATAATTTTTCTACTTCTAAGGATTGGACATATTGAGAATGAAGTAATTTTTGATTAAATAATATTTTTTCTAATATACATTATTTTCTAAATTGATTTTTAAATAATAACTTATATTTTTATTATAATTATATAGTTATATTTTGAGTATTGCTTTTATTTTATAATTTATATTTTTGAGTTTTTAGAAAAATAAAGAAAGAAGTTTTTATTTTAATAACTCCTTTTGTTTTATTATTTTTTTTATATAATTTTATATGGTTAAAATATGTAGCACAAGAATCAAGATTATATATGGAAATTTATCCATTATATGGAATGTTTTTTTGATTTGCAGTATACAGTTTTATAACTTTTTTTAAAAATAATTTTATTAAATATTTAGTTACTTTTATTTTATTTCTACTTACTATTTGAAATTTATATAACACATATTGATATTCTAATAAATCAGATTATAAATATTTACAAACAATTGTTAGTAATACTTTTAATTATGATATTTATATAAAAAATAAAAAATGTATTTATATATTATATCAAAATACTTATTATACAGCATTTGTAGATATTCCATATACAAATATTTATGAGTTTTTATATAATAAAAAATTACAAAATGATATTTTAAATAAATTCAATTGTATAATATATATAAAAGATAAATTTGCTTTGGATGAATCTAGTTGAGAACATTTTTTTTGACCAGATTGAAATAAGTCAAATTTTTATTTTGATGAAGTAGAAAGTAATAATTTATTTAAATTTAGAGAAATAAAAATATATAAATATAATAATATTGAATATTGATTTTATAAATTAAGTAAAAATAATGACTAAAAATAAAATAATAGAATTATTTGATAATGAAAAATATAAGGAGGTTTATAAATTAACTAATCCTTATAATAAAGATATTATTCTAGATTACGAGATATTATATTTTTTGAAATCAAAGTTAGTTTTAGATGATTTTAAGATTAATAATAGTAATGAAATAAAAAAGATATTATTTTATTATTTTTATTTATTGTGAAAAATAAAATTTGAAAATAATTATAGTTTTTATTTTAAGAAGGAATTATTAAAACTTGATTTTAATAATTTAGAAAAGGATTTAAATTCATTAAAAGATTTCAAACAATATTTTGAATTGTGAAAAAATAAAGTATTTTTAAATAAAATTATTGATAAAACTTTAAAAAATAATAATAAAATGGAATTTAGACAATGATCTAAAGAGGTTTATAATATTATTGATTTTTTTATAGAATTCACTAAAGAATGTTCTGAACTATATGCTTTTTCTTGAGAGCATTTTCCTTTATTTAAATGGCTTATTAATGAATTATCAGATGAAAAATAATATAGAAAGTAAATTACAAAATAAATGAATAACAAAAGAGGATCTTGAAAAAAGAGATGAATTATTATCTTGAACTAAAGATAAAAAATCTCAAAATATTAGAAGTTGTTATGAAGTTATGGTACATAAATTATGCCAAGAAAAATGTTTTTTTTGTAGTCAGGATCATGCAAGTAGAATTACTGATGTTAAACCTGATGATTTAGATATTTATAAAAGAATTTTGTTTTGAGTAAAAGAGTGATATTGAATGTTAGGTTTTACATGATGAGAACCTCTTATACATCAAAATATTATTAATTATATAAAATTTGCTTCTAAAGCATGATTTAAATTAGTTAGAATTCAAACTAATTGAGTTATGCTTTGAAATCCTTGATTTGCTAAAAAATGTGTTGATGCTTGAGCAACACTTTTTAAGTTTTCTATACATCATTATAAATCAGAAATACACGATTATTTAGTATGACTACCATGAGCTTTAAAAAAAGTAGAATATTGAATAAAAGAATTAAGAAAACTTTGATGTAGAATGTGAATAAATATTGTACTTACAAAACAAAATTATAAAGATTTGCCTGAATTTTTATTACATTATTTAAATCTATGAATATCTTCATTTGTAATTATTTTTCCACTTTACGAGAATAGTATGAAAGATGAAGCGGATGTAGTATGATTTAAATTTTCTGAATCTATTCCATATATAATAAAATCATTACATATATTTGATAAATTATGATTAAAAAGACCACTTGTTCTAAATTTACCAATGTGTTTACTACCTTGATATGAAAGTGCTATAATTCAGACTTTTAATTGAACAGCAGTCTTAAATCTTGATTGATCAAAGACTAATATTGATGATAATAAGGCCTGATGAAAGAAGAGGGTAAAAATATGCTCTGATTGTGAGCATAATAAAATTTGTTTCGGTGTAGATGAAAAATACTTGGCTGTATTTTGAGAATGAGAATTTCAAGAAAAAAAGGAAAAATTAAATTTTAATTTTTCTTTAGAGGATTTAAAAATACAGAAGTATTTTTCTGATAATGAATTATGTTTAATTGAAATATTACAATATAAAAATAATTTAAAAATTAAAGATATAGCTGAATTAAAAGATAAATTTCAAATATGTAAAGATTGTGATAATATGGATAAAATTTGAGAAGTAGAAGAAAGTTTAGTAAAAAAATGAATTATTTTAGTGAAATGACAGTGATTAGAAAAGAAATATAGTTTAATTCCTAAATAATATAATATTTTTTAGGAATAATTGAAAATATTTTTAATTATTTTAATTAAAAAGTTAAATATATTTTTGAAGATTTTATCTTGTAAGAAAAAAGTAATTAAAAATCATAGTAATATATAAGAAGCAAAAGAAAATGTATTTAGAATTTTTATAGTTATATTTTTTGTAAAATTAGTAGTTTTGTTGTTTATATGCCAACTATTTGTAATAGTAAATGATTTTTTAATAATCTTTAAAGTATTTTTATTAATAGGATTTTTGATATTTTGGAAATAATTAGTTGGAGAGGGGGATAATATTTTTTTAGTATATTTTCTATTTTTATCTGGAATATGTCATAATCATATTTGATTTCAGAACATTTTTATTAAATATTCTTTATCTACCACAACACCTTCTTTTAAATCTTTTATATTAATATACTTATATTCAGCTATTCAAAATGTAATTTTATAAGAAAAAACTAAAATTTTGGTTATTAAATATATAGTTAAATAAATAGTAAAAATTTTAAATAAATAATTTTTAATTTCATTTGGATTTTGTAAATATTCATAAATTATAAAACTAATCAAAAATATACTTAAAAATATAAGTAAAATATTTCAAATTAAATTAATATTTATTTTTAATTTTTTAGCTAAAAATTCTTTTAGTTTATTGATTCAAATTTTAAATAAATATAATCATCATATAAATATTAAAATAAATAAAATAATGATATAAATATTATATTTATCAATAATATTTTGTAATATTTGCACTTTTCAAGTATTTGAATAAAGAATAGAATTTAATGAATATATTCTTATTAATCTTATACTTACAAAAATAAGTAAAAAAATAACTAACCATTTTAATATTATTTTATAAGTATTTCATCATTTATTTCACTTATGAACTTTCCATTTTTCACTTAAATCTTGCTTTATATTTATCCATAAACTTTGTCTATAATTTTTATTGAATAGAACTTTTCATAAATAAAAATATATAAAATATCAAAGTAAATATATTAAAGTAATTAATGCTATATTTCAGATAAAAGGTATTATTCCCATATAAGGAATAAATAAAGCTAAGACAAGTAAATACTTAGCATCTCAAGCTGCCCAAATTCAAAAATAGTATAATACAAAACTAATTAAAAAAGTTAAAAATATTTGTCATACAAATAATAGATAATTAACTTCAGGAAAACTAAAAAAAATATAAATATAATAAAAAGGGATAAGTAATAGTAAATATCCTAAATATTTATTAGGAATTTTTTTAAATTTTAAATCTGAAACAACAATTTTATAATTTAAATATAAAAAGGGAAGAGTTAGTATGTATAAAATATATTGCATTTGTTTTTTGAAAGTATATAATTTATATAATTATATTTTAAATACTAGTTTATGCAAAATTTAAAATACTATGTTTTATGAACAAGAAATTCATCACTTTTAAAAGAATATTTAGATAAATATTACAATAAGCTTATTTCTGATTTAGAAAATATAAAAAATCTCCCTTTCCCAAAGCGAGTACTCGAAGAATGAGGGGCGGGGGTTATAAAAAGTATAAATAATTTATTAAAAATAGAAAATAAAAACTTTATTTTAAATGCAGATATATCATCTTTAATTCAATCTATTATTTTAGAAAATAATTTAGAATCTATAAGTAAATTAAAAAAAGAAATAAATATTTTTTTAGAAGAATGAATTGAATCAGAAAATCTTATTCAAAATAAATGACAAAAAATAGCTTGAACTAATATAAGATTAACATCAGATGATAATAATCCATACAATAAAATGGAAGCTCATCCAGATCATATAAACGAGTGAGCTGTATCTTGAAATTGGTGAGAAAAAACAGAAGAAGAGTGGTTAGAAGTATATGAAAAAACTTTCAATTTATTAAAAACTCTTGATGAGTGAGTTTTTGATGAATTAAATCAAATAATTACAAAAATAATACCACTTGGAACTGCAAAGTGAATGCATAACTCAGCAAGTTATAAAGAATGTGTATGACATCTATATATGTGATATACTATAGATGCAGGAACTCCTGAAATAAATAACCTAGAAGCTATAATTCATGAATCAAGTCATAATAAATTAAATTTAATATTACAATTTGATCCAATAGTATTAAATGATAAAAGTTTAAAATATTATTCAGCAATTAGGCCAGATGCTAGACATATTCATTGAGTATTTCTTGGTTATCACGCTTTTGCACCAACTATGTATATAGTTATGAAAGCATATAAAGATTGACACTTATGAAATGATGAACATTGGCTTGAAAAGATAGTTTTATATCATATAAAAACTAAATTTTTACAAAAAGTTATAAAAAAATATGCAAAACTTACAGATTTATGAAAAGAGATAAGTGAAGAAATAGATTACGTTATTTCTAAAATGGATATTTTATTCAAAGAAATTAATCCAGATAAAGAAATAATAAAAAGAGCAAAACAAAGACAAATAGAGCATTTTAATGAAGTAAATAGAAATTATCCACAATTGGAATATTAGAAATTTGCATTAAAACAAAAAATATGAGAAAATAATAGAGAATTAATTTATATCTCTATTATTTTTTTATGAGAAAAACTGTATTTTTAATTTTTGTATTAGTATTATTATGATCAAATAATACCTTTTCAGCTAATACCTATGATTGAAATTTAAATTATAATAATAATACTATTGAATGTTTAAATCAGTCTAGAAATGATACTTCTGGTACTAAATATATACCAAAAGTAAATAATTTTTCTGCACCTACATCTGCAAATGCAGATTTATGTGAATCGTACTGATTTTTTTGATGAGTATGGAGTTCTTGGTATCCTATTAATAATAACTATACCTGTCCATCAAGTTGATATGCATCTATATTGGAAAGAAGAAACTCTGATACTGAATATAGGGTAAAATGTAAAACTAGATTTGATGACACTTTAGTTGAATTGGATTCTGCCCCATTACAAGATAAATCTATTATTGCTGATTGACAAAATAAAAATGTCGAAATATCGTTTCCATTATCTTCTGTTGAGTCAGATATAAATTATATTGATTTTATATTTATTGTAACTGATAATACTTCTATTGATTGGTTAACTAAAAATAAAAATACTATTAGTTCTAGTGTTGTTACTATAGAAGATACAACTACAGATAGTTTTACCTCTCAAATTAGAACAGTAACTTACAGATTGATAAATGGTTGAAATTTAGAAACTATGAAAAGTTGAGATAAATTTAATTTTATATATAAATTTTATAATCCAACAGAAGTTGCAACAGATATTTTTCCAGCAATAAGTGATTGATTTATTTATAATACAATTAAGTATGATATTGTATTTACAGATTGAGGTTCTATTAATTGATATTATGTTGAAGATAAAGCGGATAATACAAATATAAACTCTTCTACTATTCCAGTTAAATTAAAGCCATTAATTGAATTAAATAATACTTGAATTTTAATTGGTAGTGGGTTCGTAGAATGAACAACTCAGACATGATGATTAGATATAATTAATAATAACTGATCTGTTACATTGTGAAGTGCAGGATTGTATTTATCTATGACTTGAAGTATAACTAAGCCTGAAGCAGTAGATTATTTTACTTGAACATGAAATATTGATTGATGAACTAAACAAACTATTGATAAGCCTACATTAACAAATATTTTTTTAAGTGATTTTACTAATTGACTTAGTTATGTTTTAGAAACATTATTTACATTAGTTGACTCATCAGGATGATATATTGATGATATTAAAGATATTAGATTAAGAGAATTTGTTAAATATACTATTTGAGGTAAGACTATTACATATTTAGTTTGAGTATTAAATCAAACAAATAGTAATAACTTTGAAACTTTAAAAATATACTGAAAAACAAATATTAGCGATAAAAAACAAAAAGATTTAGTTGCTAACCAAGATTCATTAGATATTCAAAATTTAGCTTGAAATATTACGAAAGCATCACTTAAAAGAGATATTAAAAAAAGAGCCATTAATACAATTAAGTTTATTGATACATCATCAATAACTCTTACGGCAGTTAATGATATTACAAATAATTCTTGGGATAATGGTAATTGAGGTAAAATTTTATGAAAAATATTATTTTATAATTATTCTTGAGTTGATGTATGAAAAAATGCTATAATATGAGATTGAACTGAATTATCTATTACATGAAGAAAAACATTAATTGTAAGATGATGAAATATTAGAATTAAATCAAATATTATTAATACTAGTTCATCTGATATTCTTTGAATAATAGTATTAAAAGATGATAATTGAAATTGAGGTAAAGTATATATAGATAGCTCTGTTGATGAAGTTGATGCTGTTATCTATGCTGATAAATCAATTATTTGATATAATGATATTTATGATAATTGAGATAGTGATAGTATTATAAAACATGAAATTGATTGAAATATTAATAATAATATTTTAGATAATCAATTATATATTTATTGAAGTGTTTTTACTGAAAATACTATCTGAGCGTCTAGAATAGATCCACCTGTTTGTCCATTTTGGACTACTGTTCAAGGTATTACTTGTAATACTATTGAAGCTCAAAAATATGATTTTAATTATTTAAGAACATGATTGTGAGTTAATCCTAAATTTGTTCCTATTAGTTGAAATAATTACCCAGTTGTAATTAAATATAATTCATCTATACAATCTACACCACCTCCATTATTTGGTGAATAAAAAAATAATCGTTTATAAACGATTATTTTTTTAGAAAAATTTTATTTTATCAGCATTAGGATGCTCTCTTAATTTTTCTAGTGTTTTAGCTTCTATCTGTCTTATTCTTTCTCTTGTAACTCAGAATTCTTTACCTACTTCTTCAAGAGTATGTACATCTCATCAATCTAGACCAAACCTCATTATTATTATTTTTCTTTCTCTAGGAGTAAGAAAATCAAGCATTTCATATAAATTATCTTTTAATAAATTCATATTTGTTTGAACATCTGGAGTTGGATTTTTATCATCTTCAATAAAATCTCATAAACATGTATCTTCTTCTGATCAAACAGGAGAGTCCAGAGATAATATATCTTGAGAAATTCTCATTATTTGTCTTACTTTTCTTATGTCCATATCTAGCTCAGTTGCTAGTTCTTCCATAAGAGGTTCACGAGTAAGTTCTTGAGTAAGCCTTCTATAAGTATGAGTAAATTTATTGATTGTTTCAATCATGTGAACTGGAACTCTTATAGTTCTAGCTTGATCAGCTATTGCTCTAGTAACTCATTGTCTTATCCACCAAGTTGCATAAGTAGAAAATTTAAATCATTTTTCAGCATCAAATTTATCAACAGCCCTAAACAATCAAACATTTCATTCTTGAATAAGATCTAGTAAACCTAAACCTCTTCACATATATTTTTTAGCAATAGATACTACAAGTCTTAAATTAGCAGCAGCTAATTCTTTTCTAGCTTCCATACTACCAGCTTTAATAGCTTTTCAAAGTGAAAGTTCTTGTTCTCATGTAAGAAGTTCAACTCTTCAGATTTCATTAAGATACATCCTAATAGAATCATCACTTATTTCAGAAAGTGAAATAGACTGTTTAGAATCTTTTTTATCTTTTTTATCTTGACTAGTAAATAAGTTTTCTTTATCTAAATTATCTACTATATCAATTTTTAAAGTTAAAAATCTAGTATAAATTTCATCAAGTAATTCTATGTCATCTTCTGCATTAGGCATAGCAGCCATTACTTCATCTTGAGTTACTTTAGAATCTTTTTTACCTTTTTTCATTAATTCTTGAATTTCTTCAGGCATTCATTCTAATAATTCTTCAGGTACTTTAACATCTATAAATTCTTTTAATCATTTACCAACTCTTCTTTTATCTTCACTTCTTTCTTTAGGTAATTTACTTAATCCTACTTCTTTTTGTAAAGCAACTGCTATTTCTTCTCAATCTTTAGTTAAATCAATTTTTTCTAATTTTGCTAATTCTTCTTCACTAGGACCATCTTCTAATTCTAAAAAAGCTTCTTCTAAATCTTCTTTTATATCTAAAGGGTTTTTAGCTTCAGTATTTTTTCAAATATTTATATCTTTAAGTCAGTCTAAGTCTAATCATGCTTTTTTTAGATTTCATAAATCTAGTTTATCTAAATCTATTTCTTCTATATTGTTATCTTTTTTTGTAGACATTATTTTTTTGGTAATGTATTAGAATTTTACTGCAAAATTATAGAGGAAATAGGTATAAAATCAAGTTTTATTTTATACTAATCTTTTTTTATTTTAAGAATTTTTACTAATTCAATATATTTTTCATTTTTTTATAAGTTCAGTATATTTAATTAAAGCATTATTATCTCAGTTACTTATTCATTTTTTTAATATTTTTTCTATTTTAATATATGTATTTTTATTTAAGTCTTTACATATTTTATATAACTCTATATTTAAATGTTCACTAGTAGTATGTTCACTATCAGTCTCAATTTTTAAAGAAATTCATCTTAATCTTTCTTTTTTATTTAATTCTAGATTATCAATATATGATAATCATTCTTCAAGTATAGATTTTAAATCATTTGATAATCATTCTTTGAATAACATATGTTTATTAAAAAAATCTATGTTTTCTTTATTTAAAATACAATATCAAATAGCTATTTCTTCACTTGTAATTTTTTCTACTGACGAATTATCTTCTTTACTTGTATTTGTAGTAAATTTAATCCTATTAAAAGAATCATAAACTATATTTTGATTTATATCTAATAATTTAGATATTTCTTTTAAATAATAATCTTTTTCTATATTATCAGAATATGATTTAACAATATTTAATAATTCGATTAATAGTTTCTTTTTTTCATCAATACTTTCAGTATTGAAATCTGATTTTTTAATATAATATCAGATAGGAGTTAATGCTCATTTAATATTTTCATTAAAATCTCAACCTGATTTAATTATGTCATCTGGATCTTTTCACTTTGGTAAAGAAATTATTTTTACTTCAAATCAATTATTTTTCATTTTTTCAAGAGCAGATTTTGTGGCTTTTTCTCATGCTGAATCTCAATCAAAACATAAAAATATTTTTTTTGTTAATCTTTTAATTAATATTAAATGTTTATCTGTTAATGCACTTCATGAAACAGCAACTGTATTTGTAAATCATGCAGAATGTAGAGATATAGTATCCATTTGTCATTCTGTGATAATGATATGATCTTTTTTAGTTATTTCTGTTCTAGCATTAAAAAGTCAATATAATATATTTGATTTATCATATAAATCTGAGGCAGGTGAATTTAGATATTTTGGTTCTCATGATCAAAGTATTCTTGCTGTAAATGCTACAAAATCTCATCTAGCATTTTGAATAGGAAATATTAACCTATTTATAAACTTATCTTTTTTAGTTTTTATATCTAGAAAAATATTTGATTTTTTTATTAAGTCATCATCATAACCTTTCTTTTTCAGGTAAGCAAAAAGTTCAACTCAACTGTCTGCATAACCAAAATGGAAATCTTCCATTACTTGTTCATTTAAACCTCTGTCATATACATATTTTTTTACTTCAGGATATTTTTTGAGAGCATTTTTATAATAATTAACAGCATCTTTATATAATGAATAAATATTTTTCTTTGCTTCGTGTTTTTCTTTATCAAAGTTTGAATTAATAGCAATTCATGTATATCAACCTAATATTTCTATAGCTTCTCTAAATTCACAGTTTTCTATATCCATTATAAATTTTATAGGTCAACCTCATTTATGACAGCCAAAACAATATGCCATTTGTTTAACAGGAGACACCATAAAACTAGGAGTTTTTTCATTATGCCCAGGGAATGGACAATTTGATTTATAATTGACTCCTGCTTTTTTTAAACTGGTATACTTTGATACTAATTCTACTATATCAATGGCTGATTCTAACTGTTCAGAAATACTCATTTATTTAAGTTATTTTTATTATTTATATTTTAGATGTTTTATTTGTTTTGTAAAGAAAAAAACTGATGTTAATCAGTTTTTTATGCTACAAAAATTAAATCTAAATTATAATTTCCTTTTGATGTCTTTATTGTTAATTCTCATTCTGTTTGAGACTGTTCTTTTCTATACTTATTTCATTCTATGAATATAGTATTACCTTTTTCTATTTGTTCTCTTCATAAACGAATTCAGAATTGATTATAAATACTTACATAATCACTTCAATCATAGTTTATTTGATATTTTTCAATTCTATTAGATCAATCTCTTTGTAATAGTAATTTATATCTATTTTTTCTTATTTTTTTGATATTATGCATTGTCAATTTGTGTTCTTCTCAGCTTTTTTCTTTATATTCTCATCATAATATTCAAAAATTTATATTATTTGGAAAAATATGTATTTTTTCTTTATAATCTTGTTTTTCCAATACTGTTTTTAAATCTTTTAATTGTTTTAAATCATCTTTCGAGTGTTTATTTTCTAACTCATAATCTATATATGTTATAACTTTTTTTTGATCCTGATTAGCATCAATTAAATCAAATAGAGGAGCATCAACTCATTTACTTTGATCTTTTTCTAAATAATGATCAATATATAACTTATATTCATCTTGTACTTCTTGAATTGTTTCACTTTTTGTTTTAAATTCTGATTGTTCAGCTTTAAAGTCTAGATTATTTGCTTGATTTGATATTTGTTCAGTATAAAATTCTTCTTTCATTTTTTTGTATTATATATTATATACTAAAATTTTATCATATATGTTTTTTATTATCAAAAAATGTATATATAATATCATTAAATATGTTTTATAATATATAAATAAAAAAAATTTTGTTAATTAGTTTTCATTTTACTTATTAAATTGTAGCATTAAATGAACACCTATTTCTTTTAAATATACTTCTTTTTCGACTCATTTTATATAACTTTTTGTTTTTGAAAATTTATTAACTTTTTGAATTTTAGTATATTTATTTTTAAAATTTATTTTTCTATAAGAGTTTTTATTTTCCTCTATAAATTCTTCTTTGTGTGTAATATTACTATATCATAGATAATCATTTTTATTAAATGATTTTCATTCATAAAACTCTATAATATTTCATCAATTATATTTAATTCAAATTTCTACATTTTTATTTCTTGAATATTTATATTTGAATATTCAACGGTTACTTCTTTTTATTTTTTGAAAATTAATTTTTAATATATGTTTGTTATTTCATATATATTCAATATTATTTCTTCAATCAAATTTATATGATCATATATATCAACTAGAAATATGAAAATCTCTTTTTCATATATTTTCTGTTTGTTCCTTTAGTGAATGTAATTTATCTTGTAAATCTCATATTTGATCGACATCATCATAATTTATATCAGAATTTATTTTTCAATTATCTACTAGATATTTTAAATAATTTAAAAATTGAATTTTATTTTTATCTCTAATAACTTTTCTAAGTAATCTATCTCAAGCTTTTTGTCATGAAATATCTTCATAGTTTTTACTTAAAATTTGATTTAATCTTTTGTTATATAATCATCACATTTTATTAAAAATATTAGCTTTTTCTAAATATATATTTTGTTTTCAATAAAAATCTTTTGCAGACTCAATATATCATGTATTCTCACTTAATTTATTATTCATAATTATATTTTATTATATATTTATATTATTTTATCATAAAACTTCCATATTTTCAAAAAAGAGCTATAATTTAAAAAATTTATAAATTAAATACTTTATTTTATGTTTATAGTTATTGATTGAATAGATTGAGCAGGGAAGTCTACACAGATTAAATTAATTAAAGAAAATCTTGAGAAAAACTGAAAAACTGTAAAAGTGATTAGCTATCCTAGATATAATGAGGAGTCTAGTTTTATGGTACATAAGTATTTAAATTGAGATTATGGTAGGGATGTTTGAGCTAAGCAAGCAAGTATTTTTTATGCTATTGATAGGTTTGATTCTAGTTTTGATTTAAAAGAAGATTTAGAAAATTATGATTATATTATTACAGATAGATATGTTTCTGGTAATATGATTCATCAAGCTGGTAAAATTCAAGATTATAAAGAGAGAGATGATTTTTTAGAGTGGTTAGAAGATTTAGAATTTAATATTTTTAATATCCCTAGACCAAATAAAGTGATATTTTTAAATATTTCAGCAAAACAAAGTATGAAAAATACTCAAAGTAGATGATGAGAAGATAAAGAATATATTACTTGAGATAAAAAACAAGATATCCATGAAGATGATAAAAATCATTTAATAAATGCTTGTTTATCTGCAAATTTTGTAGCTAAAAAATATAATTGGATTAAGATTGAATGTGAAGATAATTGAGAGATGAAGAGTATTGATAATATTAATGAAGAAGTGATGGAAGAAATTTTGTAGCCTCCTTCCTTTTGAAAGGAAGGAATTCAAGGATGGATTAGAAATAAAAAGATTAATTACAAAAAATTATGACTACAAAACAAAAATGAGATAAATGAGAAGTAATAGCTATTAAATATTTACAAAAAAAATGATATCAAATACTTGATACAAACTTTAAGTTTTGAAGATTTTGAGAAGTAGATATTATTGCAAAAACTGATAATTTAATAGTTTTTATAGAAGTAAAATATAGACAAAATACAAATTATTGAACTCCAGAAGAAGCTATAACTGCAAATAAGCTTAAAAAATGTAAAAAAACTGTAGAATTTTATTTAGCTAAAAATCAGTATGATTTTGAAAATATTAGGTTTGATGTTATTACAATTTTAAAGTGAGAAAAAAGTTACAAATTAAAACATTATAAAAATATAGAAATATAAAATGAAAAGACCAGATAATCCATACAAAATAAAAGTTGAAAATCATAATAAAATAATGGCTTTTGAAAAAGATTTTTTTAATAAATTTCAGTGAAAATGGAATGATTTTTTTTGAAATCAAAATCCAATTATTCTTGAAATATGAACAGGAATGTGAAATTTTTTTTCTAAGGAATCATCTAGAAATTTAGATAAAAATTTTATATGAATCGAACTTAAATATAAGAGACTTTATAATTCTGCAGAAAAATCTATAGAACTTTGAACTAAAAATTTTATAATGCTAAAAACTTTTGCTCAAAATATTGATAAGATTTTTTGAAAAGAAGAATTAGATAAAACTTATGTATTTTTTCCTGATCCATGGGGGAAAAAAGATAGACAAAAAAAACATAGGCTATTTCAAGAAAAATTTATTAAGGATTTATATGAAAAAACAAAAATTTGATGAAAACTAGTTTTTAAAACTGATCATTTAGAATATTTTGATACTACTATTTCTTTATTTAAAGAGATATGATTGTGGAAAATAAATATTTTATCAAATGATTATGAAAATGAACTTGAACATTTTGAAACTAAAGAAATGACAGAATTTGAACATATTTTCAGAAAAGATAGAGTAAAAATAAATTATGTAGAATTTGAAAAGTAAAAGAACTTAGAATTTTTAAAGTTCTTTTTTGATTTTAAAATATTTATGTTATTATAATGATAATAATTCTTAGTAAAAATATATGACTAATTTTTTTAATATAAATTCTGTTGCAATAGTTGGTGCATCTGAAATAGAATGAAAAATAGGTAATAGCTTAGTAAAAAACTTATCTAGTTTTAAATGAAATAAATATTGAGTAAATCCTAAATGATGAAGTTTTGAAGAAATAGTATTTTATAAATCTATTAGTGAACTACCAGAAGTTGTTGATGTTTTAGTTTTTTCTATTCCAGCAAAATTTGTTATTAATTCTTTAATTGAGGCTTGAAAAAAATGAGTAGAGAGAGTTATAGTTATTTCAGCTGGATTTAAAGAAGTATGAAATATAAAACTTGAAAAAGAATTGATAGAAATATCAAAGAAATATGATATAGAATTACTTTGACCAAATTGTTTATGATATGTAGATACTGCTAAAAATTTAAATTTGAGTTTTTTAGCAAAATCTATAAATGCTTGTTCTACTAAAAATTGTCAAAATATAGCTATGGTTTCTCAAAGCTGAGCTATGGCAGTAGCTCTTACGGATTGGGCAAATTCTAGAAAAATGTGATTTTCAAAAATGGTTTCTATGTGAAATAAAGCATGAATAAATGAAAATGATTTATTGTTAGAATTAAAAGATGATAAAGAAACAAAAGTTATTTCTCTTTATCTAGAAAGTATAGAATTAGGAGAAGATTTTTCAAAAATAACTAAAGAACTTTCTAAACAAAAGCCTATAATATTAGTAAAATCTTGAGTTTCAGAAAAATGAAGTAGTGCTGCTAGTTCTCATACTTGAGCATTAGCTTCAAATAGAGATGTACTAGAAACAGCTTTTAAAACTTCTTGAATTCATTTTACTCAATCTCTTGAAAATTTCTTTTTATGGAGTCAAATTTTTTCAAAAGTAGAAGATATTTCTAAAGTTCCAGAAGAATTAGTTATTATTACAAATGCATGATGACCTGCAGTAATGGCTACAGATCATACTGAAACTTATGGAGTAAGTTTAGCAGAATTTAGTGATTCAGAAAAAAATATTTTAAAAAATTGACTACCAGATTCAGCATCAGTTGCAAATCCAATAGATATTATATGAGATGCTACAAGCAAAACTTATGCACAAATACTTAACAATTTATCAAAAATTGTTAAAAAGAGAGCAATTTTAGTTATGCTTACTGCTCAATCTATTACAGATGTTGAAAATATAGCAAATACAATAATTGATTTTAAAATTTCTAATCCAGATGAATTTATAATGGTTTCATTTATGGGTTGAGAATGAGTAGAAAGAGGAAGAGAAATATTATCAAATGCTTGAATTTTGGAATATGATTATCCTAAAAAAGCTATTAGAGCATATTCTAGATTATTAATTCAAAAAAAATGGCAAAATCAAGAAGAAAAAGAATATATTAGTTTTGCTTTACCAAAAAATTTAGATGAATTAAAAGATGAACTAAAAAATGAAGATAAGTTTTGTTCAAATGCATTAACTGAAAAAATTCTTAAATCATTTAATATAAATACTATAACTGAAATTTTAACTAATTCTGAAGATGAAGTAAGAAATGCTGTAAAAAAATTAAACAGAGAGGTATTAGTTGCAAGAATAAGTTCTCCAGATATTCCACATAAAACTGATGTTTGAGGAGTTATTTTAAATATAAAATGAGAAGAAGAAGCAGTAAAAGCTTATAATAAAATACTTAATAATATAAAACAAAAAGCTAATTGAGCTTTGATTAAATGAATTACTTTTTCTGAAATGGCTATTAAAAGTGATTCTTCTAAACAACTTTTTGTATGATTTAAGAGAGATATATCTTTTTGAAACATTTTGATAGTAGGTATGTGATGAATTTTTGTAAATATATTTGAAGATGTATCTAGAAGAATTTGATTAGTATCAAAAAATGAAATAATGGAAATGTTAAAAGAATTAAAAGCTTTTCCAATATTAAATTGATACAGATGAGAAAATGGAATAAATTTTGATAAATTAATAGAGATAATTTTTAATCTACAATTTGTATTTAAAGAATTTAAAAATATAAAAGAAATAGATATAAATCCTATAATATCAGATGAAAATGATAGTATAGTTGTAGATGCAAAATTTTATTTATAAAAAAGTAGTTATTTTAAAATAACTACTTTTTTATGCACTAATATTTTTAGAAAAATCCATAATATTATTATTAATAATTCAGAAATATCTCACTTTAATGTATATACATGTAAAACTGAAAATATAAAAAATAAATAAGTAAGCTTTTGTATATATTTCCATTTAGATTTTAGTATTTTTTGACTTATATTATTTGATGTTATAAAAGGGAAAAACATAAATATAGTTCACCATATTCACCAGAAATAAAAACTTCATAAATTAAATATTTTTTTATTTAAAAAATCAAATACATTAATATTATTTTTAATGAAAAATCATATAATATGAGCTATTAAAAAATTTCATATAATTATTCATATTTCTCTTCTTAATAATATTATTTTGGATAAAATTTTGATTTTAGGAAAGATTTTAAATAAAGGAGAAATTAATAATATAAAAATTAATAAATTATAAGAATATTCTCAAAAATCTTTGAATGACTTTGGATAAATAAAAATAGTAAATCATATTAATGAAATATAAATTAAATATCTTTTAATAAACTGAAAATATGGAATATTTCAGTCTATTATTATATCTATTAATAAATATTTAGTATACTTATTTTTTTCTGATAATTTTATTAATTTATTGAAAAATTCATTTATTTGGTTCATTTATTATTATTATTATATTTATATTAAATAAATATTAACTTATTATAATAATTTTTCAATTATTATTTTGATAAAAATTAAAAAATTATATAATAAAAATAATTAATTTTTAATAAAAAAATATTATGAGAATATTAGCTATAATACTTAGAGTATTGATAATAGTTATTTGATTTAAAATGTTGTCATTATCAAACTGGACTCCAGATACAGCACCTTTTTGTAGTTGAATTTGATTTATAGCAATTGGTATATATTTTGCTATTCAAGCAATTAAGTGACCTAAATCTACACTTTGTCCTGTAGTACATTGATTAAAATATGATACTCCTTGTAAAAAATAATTAATTTAATATTTAGAAAACAAAAAAATGAAAAATTATCAATTTATAACTTTAATAGTTTTAATTTTAATAGGAATAGGTTCTACACACTATGTTTTATCTCAAGTTCCAGATAAAATAGTAGGGAAAATGCTTGCTATTGAATATGATAAAGTAGGTTGAATAAAAAACTATGTAAAAATAAATAAAATTCAAAAAGAACAAATAATAGAATGATTAAAACAATATGAAGCACAAAATTGAAATATTGATACTCAAAATATTGTTCAAGAAAATCCTAAACAAGCTAATAATAATTGAAATACAATATCTTTAGAACAAGCTAAAAAAGTTATTTGAGAAAATACATATGTTTTATGAAATCCAGATGCTGAAATATCTTTTGTAGAATATAGTGATTTAGAATGTCCATTTTGTAAAAGATTACATGAATCTTGAACTATAGAACAAGTTTTAAAAGAATATTGAGATAAAGTAAATTTTATATTTAAACAATTTCCTTTAGGGTTTCATCCACAAGCACAAATGGAGGCAGAAGCAGCACTATGTGTATGAGATATATCTTGAAGTGATAAGTATTATGAATTTATAACTAATGTTTTTAAAAATTCTAAAGCTAATTGAAATAGTTATTCAATAGAAACTATAGTTGATTTAGCTTGAAATATTTGAGTTGATAAAGAAAAATTATCTGCTTGTATAAAAGCTTGAACAAATAAAGAATTAGCAAAACAACAAACACAAGAAGGTTCTAGTTTATTTGGAATTACATGAACTCCTTGAAATGTTTTTATAAATAATAAAACTTGAGAATGGTCTAAACTTCCTTGAGCATATCCATTTGCTTCATTTAAACAAAAAATTGATTCTTTAATAAAATAAAATTTTAAAAGTAGTTATTTATTTAGCTACTTTTTAGTTTATAATTTAATAAAAAAATATGAAAAAATTAATAATAACAGCTGCTCCAAATAAAAGTAGTTTTACACATGCTATAGCTGATAGAATAAAAGAAAAAAATAATAATTCTGAAATATTAAATTTATATTCTAATGATTATAAATTAGATTTTCTAGATTTTCAAAATAAAAGAGAAATGACTTTAACTGATTGAATTAAAAAAATACAAGAAAAAATTACTGATTCAGATGAAATAATTTTTGTATTTCCAGTATGGTGGGGAGGAATGCCTGCTATTATGAAAAATATGTTTGATTCAGTTTTTATTTCATGATTTGCATTTGAATATTGAGCAGAATGAAAAAAAGAATTATTAACTGATAAAATTTGAACTGTTATTGCTACATGTGATGCTCCAGCTAATATTTATTTAGAAAATAGTGACTGGACTTGAGTAAACTTAAAAACTTATTTTGAAAAATCATTATTTTGATTTTGTGGAATAAAAATGTGAGATTTTAAATTATTTTGAGAATTAAGAGCTAGTAGTGAATCAGATAGAAAAGAATTTTTAGAAAATTTATAAATTAATTTTTAAATTTAAGTATTTTTAAATACTAAATAATTATGAAATTCATGATAGAAAAATAAATTTATTATTTAAATATAAATAAATATGAAAAAAATACTAATTTTAATATTTTTAGTTTGATTATTAAGTTCTTGTTGAAATACTAATTTAGTAAATAATATTAATAACAATAAAAATATTATTGAGAGTAAAGTTATTAATAATTTAAAAACTGTATGACCATCAGAATTTAAAAAAGAACTTGCTAAAAATGATTGAGTTTTAATTGATTTAAGAACTTTTGAAGAAGTTTCAAATTGAGTAATTCCTTGAGTTAAATTAAATTTAGATTATTATTCTACTAATTTTAAAGAAGAATTAAATTCATTAGATAAAAATAAAAAATATTTAATTTATTGTAGAAGTGGACATAGAAGTGGAAATACTTTTGAATTGATGAAAAAATTATGATTTAAAAATGTTATAAATCTAAATTGATGAATTAATAATTGGATAAAGAATTGATTAAATATAGAAAAATTATAACTATAACTAAAATCTAATGACTATTTTTGATATTACATTACTTTGAATACATATTGCACCATCATATTATTGATTGATGTATGCTTTATGATTTATTATTTGATACTATATTATAAAAAAAAGATGAATTATTTCAGTAAATAATTTAGATGATTTATTTACATATGTATTTTTAGGTGTTATTTTAGGTTGAAGATTAGGTTATACTTTGTTTTATAATTTTTCATATTATATAAATAATCCTTTAGATATTTTTAAAGTTTGGGAATGATGAATGAGTTTTCATGGTTGAGTTATATGAGTAGTTATAGCTTTAATTATTTTTTCAAAAGTAAAAAAAATAAATATTTGGAAATTAGGAGATGAAGTTGTAGCAGTTCTACCTATATGACTTTGATTAGGTAGAATTTGAAATTATTTAAATAAAGAATTACTTTGATATTCACCATATAATTGATTTCTAGCTGTAGAAAAATGATGAATTTCATATTTTCCATCTCCACTTTTAGAATCATTTTTAGAATGAGGAGTATTATTTATTATTTTATACTTTGTTTATAAAAAGAGAAAATTTTACTGACAAATAGTTGCTTTATTTTTAATTTTTTATGGAATATTTAGAATATTTGTTGAAGCATTTTTTAGAACTCCTGATGTTCAAATAGGTTATATAATGTGATATTTTACTATGTGAGAAATATTATCTTTACCTATGATTTTAATTTGAATTTATATTTATATTAAAAATAAAAAAAATATTATCTAATTATTTGGTAAAATACAAAAAAATAGGTTACAATATATATGTAATCTATTTTTATTTTATAAATATTTAATTATGGCAAAATATTTAAGTGAAGAGTGTGATTCTATTGTTAAATCTGAAAAATGAGTTTGGTATATTATTCCTATTAAAAAACTTAGAGAAACTACAAGTGTGGAATTTGATGCTTTCCCTTTATTTAGAGAGATAAATGGTATTGATATTGTAAAACATGAACCTGGTGCTAGATCTCCTAGTTTACCAGATGGTGACTATGATGTATGGTATATGCATCCAGGTCAAGAAGATAATTTAATAACTCTTTGTGGGAATAGAACTGTAGAATTATATAATCCAAATACAAAAAAAATAGAAGTATTTGAAATTTCTCATGAGCAAATAAAATTAAATTGAGAATTAATTCATAAATGACCAGCTATTTTAGGTTGGAATGAATGAATTTTTCATAGAAATCATTCTCCAGAAGGTTCAGTTAGTCAAAACTTTGCTGTTAGAGATGAAAAATTTAATATTGATACTGAATTTAATATTTATAAATTAGATTTAGAAACAGGAGAATATTCAGTTGCTAGGATATGAAAACTTGATCAACCAAAATAATTGTTTGATTTTATAATGAGAATAAATATCATTATAATACTTAATTAATAAAAAATAATAAATGACTGATAAATTAAATCCTTTTTTAAATGCAAGGAGACAAATAAAACAAGCTTGTGAACTATATTGAAATTGTAAAGCTGATATAAATCAATATGAATTAATATCTAGTCCTAAAAGAATAATTGAAATAAATATTCCAGTTAGAATGGATAATTGAATTATTAAGACTTTTACATGATTTAGATCTCAACATAATAATGCTAGATGACCTTTTAAATGAGGTATTAGATTTCATCAAGATGTATCTAGAGATGAAGTAAAAGCTTTGTCAATGTGGATGACTTTTAAATGTGCTGTTATTGATATTCCATTATGAGGAGGGAAATGATGAATTATAGTTAATCCAAAAGAATTATCTAAATGAGAATTAGAAAGATTATCTAGATGATATGTTAGAGAATTATATAAATATATAGGACCAGAACTTGATATTCCAGCACCAGATGTTAATACTACACCACAAATTATGACATGGATGATGGATGAATATTCTGAGCTTGTTTGAAAATATTCTCCTGGTAGTTTTACTGGTAAACCATTAACTTCGGGTTGATCAAAAGGTAGATGAAGAGCAACAGCTCAATGAGGATTTTATGTTTTAGAAGAAATTTTAAAACTTGAAAAAGATGAGATAAAATGAAAAAAGATAGTTATTCAATGAGCAGGTAATGCTTGATTAACTATGGCTGATATTGTTTGTAAAGCTTGAGCTATTTTAGTAGGTATTTCAGATTCAAAATGAGGAATCTATAATGAAAAAGGTTTATTCATAGATAAAATTCTTAGATTAAAAGAAGAAAGAAAATCAGTAATAGAATATTTAGATGCTGAAAAATTAAATAACTGAGATATTTTAGAAAAAGAATGTGACATACTTATTCCAGCAGCACTTGAAAATCAAATTACAGAAAAAAATGCTGATAAAATAAAAGCTAAACTTATTTTAGAATTAGCAAATTGACCAATTACTCCAGAATGAGATGAAATTTTATTTAAAAAAGATGTAATGGTTATACCAGATATATTAGCAAATTCAGGATGAGTTATGGTTTCATATTTTGAACAAGTACAAAATAATATAAATTTTTACTGGGAAGAAGAAGAAGTTGATATGAAACTTCATAAAAAGATAACTCATGCAGCAAATGCAGTTTATGAAATTGCAAAGCAAACAAATACTCATTTGAGAAATGGTGCATATATAGTAGCTATGAAAAGAGTTTTAGATGCTATGAAAGATAGATGAGAATTTTAATTTAAGAAAAAAGAATACATTTTTGTATTCTTTTTTGATTTATGATATTATTATATAAATAAAGTTTATTTATATAATAATATATTATGACTATTATAAACAATGGTGTTAGAAAAATGTCTTTAATGGAAGAATTAGAGAAAAAAGCACTATATTGAGAAGCATTAGAAAGCGAAATAGCTACAGATTTAAATTTGTTAAGAGATCGTATTTCAGGAGATATAAAAAATTTATTATTTGATGATTTGGAAACAAAGCTTGAATATGCTAAAAATAAATGATTAAATATAGATAAATTAAAAGATCAATTTAATGAATTTAGAATTACATCATTTAAAAGAGATATTGAGAAAAAAATAGAAGATATTAAAGAAAAATGAAATGTTTTTAATACTGATACAACTGATATTTTTAATGAATATAGAGTCTTAAGTAGAATAGAATGAATAGATAAAGAAGAATTAAAAAGAATAATTGATAATCTAGATGTAGAAATACAAAAATGAAGATTATTATTAAAGATAAAAGATATAGCTAGTTCATGATGAACTTCAGTTTATAATTTAGAAGATATTCAATTAGAATATTCAAAATTAAAAGATAGAGAAATTGATGTATCAGAAATAGAAGAAATATTATTTGAAATTTAAAATAAAAGAGATTATTTATACTATAAATAATCTCTTTTATTTTTTGTTAAATATTAAGTTTCTTTTTTATTTTTTTTGTGTACAATAGTCAAAATTTTAATATTAATATGTGAAAAATGGCAAAACCAAATGAGACAGTAATAGGTTTTAAAAATGTTGATTTCAATTATGATATCAGAAAACCTATTTTAGATGAAGTAAATTTTAATGTAAGAAAATGAGCTAAAATTACTTTAATGGGTCAAAATTGAGCTTGAAAATCTACTATTTTTAAGCTTATTAATGGTACTTTAGAAAAAACTTGATGAGTTATTAATATTGATCAAAAACTTACTATTGCTACATGATTTCAAGTTGTAAAAGCTGAAGATAAAGAATTATCAGTATTTGATTATTTTGTTAAATATGCAACTAAAAATAACGAAACAAGTATAGAAAAACAAATAGCAGATATTTTAAATGTTGTAAATTTAAAAGTAAAAGATAATAGTAAAAAAATATCAGCTTTTTCAGGTGGACAACAAGCTAGACTTTTATTAGCGGCAGCACTTATTTGAGAACCAGATATATTATTACTTGATGAACCAACTAATAATTTAGATACAGATGGAATTTGGCATTTAACTGAATTTTTACAAAATTATAAAAATACAGTTATAGTTATTTCTCATGATGCTGAGTTTTTAAATAGTTTTACTACATGAGTATTATATTTAGATGTTCATAATCATAGAGTAGAACAATTTGTATGAGATTATCATGATGTAGTGGAAAAAATTGCTAAAAACATGGAAAAAGAAAATATGGCAAATGCTAGACTTGCAAAAGAAGCACAAGCAAAAAAAGATCAATCTAATGTTTTTGCACATAAATGAGGTAAATTAAGAGCTGTAGCAAAAAAGATGAAAGAAGCAGCAGCTGAAATGGAAGAAGCAATGGTTGATACAAGAAAAGAAGATAAAACTATTAAAGATTTTACTATTCCTATGCAAGAATGAGTAGGGTGAGTTTTATTAGATATACACTCTGTGCATATAATTCAACATGATGAAGTAACTGTTAGAGATGTAGAAATCCAAATCAGAAAAGATGATCATTTACAATTAGCATGACCAAATGGTATTTGAAAATCTACTTTACTTGAAAAAATAGTTAACTGAGATGAATCAGGTGCAACTTTATGAGAATGAGTTAAAATTGGTTATTATAGACAAGATTTTTCAAACCTAGATTTTAAACAAACAGTAATTGAATGTTTAAGAGAAGCAGCATGAGAAGAAATGACTGAACAAGATTTAAGATCCAAAGCAGCATGATTTCTTATAAATGGTGATTTAATGAAAACTGAAATTTGATTTTTATCGGAAGGGCAAAAAGGGCTTGTTGCATTTTGTAGAATAGTATTCTTAAAACCAGGTTTAATAATTCTTGATGAGCCTACTAATCATATAAATTTTAGACATATTCCTGTAATTGCTAAAGCATTAGATGAATATAAAGGTGGTATGATACTAGTTTCACATGTAAATGAGTTTGTATGGCAAATAAGAATGGATCAATATTTGGATTTATAAAAAATATTGACATAAATTATAATTTTATTATATTTCTGCTCCAAACAAAAATAAAAGAAGGATATTAATATGAAAAAAGAAAAGAATAATTCTTATTTTTCAGATTTAAAAGAAGGAGATATGCTTTATGGTTTACTTTTTGGTAAAGGTAAAGTTGTAAATGTATATGGTAAAGATGATTTTTATTATTTTGAGGTAGAATATAATAATAATTGCAATGTTCATTATACTATTGATGGTTTTCCAAATTGGGGAAATTTTGATGAACAGACGGTTTTTTATCAAGATGATATAAATATCATAGATTATGATATTTCTCCAATTAGCAAGGTTCTTAGTATTAAACAGATAATTAAGCTTATAAGTAAAAATAAGCTTGAAATAAGAACAAAAAGTGGTATATGGAGAGATTTCTGTAAAACTCCACATGATTATAGAGAAGAAACCCTTGAAAATAAACATTTTCATCTTTTTAGAAAAAGACCTAGTTAAATCTGGGTCTTTATTTTTATAGTATTTTTTAATGGTAGGCAGTAGTACAGAAGATTAGAACTGAAATAGAAGAATTTGAGTGATATGTAAATATAGCTAAATTGCATTAAAAAGGATAATATGCTAAAATTATTATACTAAATAAATAATAATTTTAGTAAATGGAAGGTTTTTCACATAATTATGAATCTATAAATAATAATGAAGGAATAATAAAGCAAAATATTCCTTCTTTTAATGATGCAGAAAATAATATAAAACAAAATTATGAAAATAATTTAGAGGGAGAAGGTTCAGATGATTTAGCATTAAAGCAATATAAAGAGCTACAACAATTAAAAAAACAAAAAGAAAGTCCTGTATTACAGGAAACAAAGGAATGATTAGATAAAGAAGCAATGATAAATGAAGCAAAGACAATGCTTTATGAAAAATTATGAATAGATGAAAATCAAAATAATAATAGTAGTTTTGAAAATTTTGAAAAATGAATAGTAGATGAATTAGTTTTAAATAATTATTATTTAGCTATTCATGTTTGGGAAACTAATTGAAAAATAATACTTGATTGATTAAGTCAGTTAGCAAGTTGGGAGTGATTAAAACAAATAGCAGAAGCAATATGAGAAAGTTTTATGAGTTTATTTACTTGAAATGCTTATGAAAAATGAAAAGTAGTAGCTGAATTATGATTAATATGAACTTGAATTTGAGCATGAGTATATATTTGAAAGAAAACTGTTAAGTTATGAATGAAACAAATATCAAAATTAAGAGTAAATAAAGAAAGTTTAGTAAATAGTCCTGATGTAAAAGAAGTAGTTTGAGAAACTAATAGCAAGGTTGCTAATATAGTTCCAAAAAGAGAATTTGATTTCGAAAATAAATTAGCTGATAATTTGTCAGAAGAACAGTTAAAGCAATTAAAAGATTTAAAACAAAAACTTGAAGATAAAGAATTTATAAAAAATAGATTAGATTTAAAAGAATTTGAAAAATTAAATATTGACTGACAATTAGAAAAACTTTGAATACCAAAAGAATATTATGAATTATTGAATAAAAGTTGATTTTTACCAGAAAACTTTGATATAGTAGATAGATATAAAAAATTACAATATAGAGATGAAGTTTTCACTAATAAAAAAATAATAAACTATCAATCTATGGTAGAAGAAGCAATTAATAAATACCCAGATTTGACTGAAACAGAAGCATTATTAATTTTTGCTTCAACAGATAAGTTTTTATTTGAAAATGTTAATACTAAATTAAGAAGTTGAGATAAATTAAATATTTGAGAAAAAAGATTAGTTGATACTTTTAATGATTGATTAGATAAACTACCTGATTTAGATTGAAAAACTTTAAGATGAGATAAATGGGCTTGATGGTTAGTTAAAAATGCTGATGATTTTAAAGGAATTCAAAATTTAGATATATTTAATGATATTGATATATCTAAATTAAAAAGATGAGATGAAATTCCTTTAAATGCTCCTACTTATGTTTCAAATAATGTAAATGATATTTTCATAATACCAGAGCATAAAAAAAATAATACATTAATTATAATTAAATGAATGGAATGACAAGTAAAAGATATATCATCATTAGCAATGTTTCCAAGATTTGCTGAAAAATTATGATTTAGAGAAATTTGATATGAATGAGTAGTTAAACCAAATTCACTTGTAAAAGTAGAAAATATAAAACAAAGAAAAAAGGAATTACCTGATTGAAAATGATGAAAATTTATAGGAACAATTATTGAAGTAAGAGTAAAACAAGTTAAATAATTACATTATTTTAAATAATAGTGTATAATATACTAAATAATTAATTATATATATTATGAGTAATTGAAATAATACATCATCTGAAAAATGATTTACAGATAAATTATTTGATAAAATAGAGGAAGAAAATAATTTATATTTTCAAAAATCACAAAAAGAAAAAAAACAATATTGGGTATGAATAATAACAAGAGTTTTTCATGAGCTTGAAAATTGAGAAAAAATAGATATTTCTGAATATAGAGAAACAGAACCTAATATAGACTTATTTTTAAATGATATTATTTATAATATTGAAAGTTATCATTGGGAAGGTAGAGAAGATATTATCAATAATTATTTTATATTAGATAATCAAGCAAAAAAAGCATTAGAAATTCAATCAAACATTTCTAATAATGCAGAACAAGTAGAAAATACTATTTCTTCAAAAACTGATAAAATAGAATGAATTAATATATCTAATGAAGAATTAGCAGAAAAAGTATGAGATTTATTTTATGATAGTTTATCATCATTTATATCTTCTTTATGAGAACAAATAGACAATAAAGAAATATCTGAATTATTAAAAGAAGCAAGTAAAAATATAATGAATGCTTGGAATATATGCCTTCCATATGTAAGTGATGATTTTCCAGAAATGAAACATACAGCAGATGTTAAATGATTAGATATTGGTAGGGAAGAATTAGTAAAAGGAATTTCAAATTTAGGAAATACTGAATTATCTGATTTTTTAGAAAAATTCTCATTAAAAATAGAAAAAGATTGAGAAGCTGATAAATGAAGATGAAGAATAAAGTTAGCAAATGAGTTATTTACCTGTTCTGATAAATTAAAGAAATCAAGTGATATACTAAAATAATTTAGACAAAAGAAAAAGACCTATTTAATTATAGGTCTTTTTCTCTTTTTATTAGCATTAGACTTTTTGTGTATTTGAGGCTGATAATAGATATCAAACTCCAAATAGGTAATTAAATCTAACGTTGTTACATTCATGGTCGGGTATAGTACATAAGATTAGAACTGAGGTAGAAGAATTTGATGGATATGTAAATATAGCTAAATTGCATTAAAAAGGATAATATGCTAAAATTATTATACTAAATAAATAATAATTTTAGTAAATGGAGGGACTTTCACATAATTATGAATCTATAAACAATAATGAAGGAATAAAAGAACAAAATATTCCTTCTTTTAATGATGTGGAAAATAATATAAAACAAAATTATGAAAATAATTTATCAAAAGAAGGATCAAATAATTTGGCATTAAAGCAGTTAAAGGAACAACAACAATTAAAAGAACAAAAAGAAAGCCCTATATTACAAGAAACAAGGGAATGATTAGATAAACAAGCTATGATTAATGAAGCAAAAACTATGCTTTATGAAAAACTTTGAATTAATGATAATCTATGAAATAATAATTGGTGAGAAAATTTCTGAAAATGATTGGTAGATACTTTGATTTTAGATAATTATGATTTAGCTATTCAAGTATGGGAAACAAATTGAAAAGTAATTATTGATTGAATAAAACAATTGTTTAGTTCATTGGAAAATATGAAAAAAGTAGCAGAAGCTTTGTGAGAAAGTGTTATGTGATTGTTTAGTTTAGATTGATATCAGACTTGAAAAAGTATAGCAGAGCTATGATTGATATGAAGTTGAGTATGAGCATGAGTATATGTTTGAAAAAAGACAGTTAAATTGTGAATGAAACAAATATCAAAATTAAGAAAGTCTGCAGAGAGAGTTGTTGAGAGTTCTAAAACTAAGCAAGTAATTTGAAAAACAGTTTCAAAAGTTGATGAGATAATACCTAAAAAAGAAGTAGATATTGAGGCATTAGCTAAAAAAAGAGTTGATATAAAAGAGAAAGTTGAGTGATTGGAAAAATTATGAATTCCTGAAAGTATTTCAAGAGATATGCTAGAAAGTTGATTATTAAATGAAAAATTTTATTGATGAGATTTATTAAAAAGATTTGATGCATTACAAAAGAAATGAATTGGTTATAATACTATGGTCGATGATGTAATAAAGCAAATTCCTGATTTAACAAGGGATGAAGCATTATTAATATTTACTTATACTGATGAACTTTTATATAGAAATTTAAATTGATATATGAGATGAATATGAGAAATTGTTAATAAAATGACTCCTGAAAATATTGAAGTAACAAATAGGCTTATTTCCAGATTAGAAATTGCATTAGAGAAAATGCCAGATTTAATTCCATGAGATGATTGATTCATATTGAGATGAGATAAATGAAAATGGTGGAAATGAGATATATGAGATGAAATAGAGTTAAAATCATTTACATCTGTTTCCAATAATAAAAAAGATATTTTTTTATGAGAAAAATTTGATAATGATGCAATGGTATCAATAATTTGAAAACAGTGAAGGGTAAAAGATATTTCAAGTTTAGCAATTGCTGTTAATTTTTGAGATGTATTAAAAAAAGTTGAAAAAACAACTAATGAAGGAGTTATATTACCTAATTCAAGAGTAAAAGTTTTAGATAAATTTAAATTAGATAATATTCATTATATTGATGTTAAACAAACAAAATAATTGTATTTTTTAATAAAAAGTGTTATTATATTTTTAGATTAATAATAATTATAATATGAGAGATATAGAAAAAAGAGCATTAGAAAATCATAAATATCTTAAAGAAAAAAAAGATCAAGATATTCAAGATTATAATAATTGAAATGAAGAATTTAAACAAGAAGCTTGGAATTCTTATATTTTTCAATTATTACAAAATCATAGAATATTATCTAGTAGCCATGATCCAGAACTTATAAATTTTTCAGATTTTAGAAAAAATAATAAATATTCAGAAGAGGAAGATGATATTGATAGATTTTTACCATGAGTTATAGAAACTCTATATTGATTTTATGATGAAAATTTACTTGAAATTATTTTTAAACTTGATGAGCAAGCAAAAGAATATTTACAAAAAAAAGATGTTAAAGAAAGAATTGAAAAAATATTATTATAAAAAATATGGATAATACTACTAAAAATAATTGAAATTTTGAAGCTATTGCTTCAAATATGCAAAAACAAGATCAAGAATATCTAAATAGTAGTGATGCTAATAAACAAGCTTACTGGAATTCTTTATTTATTTGAGTGTTTTATTGAAGAACTTGATTAGAACTTCCTTTAAATTTAAATAAATATAAAGAAACTATTAGTTATATAGAAAATGATTTTGATAGATTTATTCCATGAATTGTAGATGCATTAGAAGATAATGGTTTTACCTGAAATTTAGAGGATATATTTATTATAGATGAACAAGATAAAGATATATTAGAAAATATTCAAAATAGTTCATGAAAGGTAAAAAATACTATACAACAAAAAATAACACAAATAGAATGAATTAGTATATCAAATGAAGAATTAGCAGAAAAAATATGAGATTTATTCTATGATAGTTTATCATTTTTTATATCTTCTTTATGAGAAAAAATAAATAATGAAGACATGTCTAAATTATTAAAAGAAGCTAGTAATCATATTATGAATGCTTGGAATATATGCCTTCCTTATGTAAGTCATGATTTTCCAGAGATGAAACATACATCAGATGTTAAATGATTAGATATTGATAGGGAAAACTTAGTAAAAGGAATTGCAAATTTAGTAGATAGTGAACTAAAAGATTTTTTAGAAAAATTATCATTAAAAATACAAAAAGATTGAGAAGCTGATAAATGAAGATGAAGAATAAAATTATCAAATGAATTATTTGCTTGTGCTGATAAATTAAAAGAAGTATCAAAAATATTAAATAATAGCAAAAGAGTAGATTAATTTCTACTCTTTTAGTTTGTTTAAAATTTTCTATTTTAGGTTACCCTCATTATTTAAATTTCATTGAAAAAATATCTTATATCACTCTCCAAAAAATAATTCAGTGTATTTGCTTTAAAATACACATATAATCAATATTATAAATTAATTTTTGGAGTAAAAACACACTTTTTGAAAGATATAATTTTACAGATTTTATATTTTTATAATATATATTTATGAACTCCAGAAAGTTTTTTTTAGTTTTCCTTTAAAAGAGAGCTAAGAGAGGTTTATATAAATACTTTATGGAGTAAAAAGGGGCTTAATGGTAAAAAATGGGTGGCTGAGAAGATTAAATTTTCCCATATAAGAGAGATAAAATTAGTTTAATTTTTCTCTCTTTTTTTAGTCATCTATGCAAACTAACTTTAGCTTTAATATGACCG
>JALSMB010000009.1 GCA_026988025.1 Candidatus Altimarinota bacterium
GTTACATCTCATGCCGCATATAATCACTTTAATGATGTTTCTTGTCTTTGATTGACAACTAAACAACCTTCTTTATCTTTTTCTAAATTTAAAGAATCTACTATTCATACATTTGGGATAGTTCCAACAGCAACAAATATTCAATCAGCTTTTAGTTCTTTACCTGATTTTAATGTTACACCTGTCATTCATAATGCATCTCAAGTAATTTCTTCTATTTCTTCATTTAATACAAATTCTATATTTTCTCTTTTTTTAGCTTGTTCAACCCAAGAATCTTCAGCTCTAAAAGTATCTCTTCTATGAACTAAGTAAACTTTTTTACAAATATCTGCTAGATATAATGCTTCAGTAAGGGCAGTATTTCATCCTCATGCAAGTATTATATCTCTTCATTTAAAAAACATTCAATCACAAGTAGCACAATAACTTACTCATTTTCACATAAATTCTTTTTCTCACTTTGCTCATAAGTGTCTATGGTTATTTCAAGTTGCAACAATTACATATTTTGCTTTTAACTCTTTCCCAGTTGATGTAGTAACATGAAAATGATTTTCATGTTTTTCTACTTTTTCTACTAATTCATTAATTATTTCTGAACCACTTTTTTCGGTATGTTCTTTGAATGAGTCCATAATCTCTTTACCTGGAGCAGAAATAATTCAAGGGTAATTTTCTACTTTATGAGAAGTAGCAAGAGCACCACCTGGTTGAGCTCCAATAATTAAATTTTTAAGTTTATATCTACTAGCATACATTCCAGCAGGGTATCAAGCTGAACCAGCTCAAACAATTATTAAGTCATAGTCTAAGTTTGTCATTTGTGTTTATTTAATATTAATAATATGATTTTATTTAATTAAATGAATTAGTCAAATTTAATGAGAATTATTCTCAGTATATTGTTTTATTTCTAAAACTTGCATAAAAAGCCTTATAATGTATTATTTATCTAATTAATAATAAATATAATTATGGGAAGACAAAAATCAGAGAGAGAATTAGAACAATTTCAAAATAAAATAGAATATGCTGAAGGTGAACTTAGAGTTTTTATTGCAGATATATTACCAGCAGATTTTGTTATTAGAACTACTATGGAAGATAGAATAGTAGAGCTTGAAAATCTTGTAAATACTTATGGTTGAGTAGTAATAGTTAAACATATTCAAAATAAATCAACACCTGATTATAATACTTTTATTGGAGAATGAAGGTTAGATGAGATTATTGATCAAATGGAAGAAGAAAATGCTAATATTTTAGTTCTTTGAAATGCTTTAAAACCTAGACAAATTTATACTATAAATGAAAAACTGAAAACTATTTGAGCAAAAGCATGGGATAGAATTGATTTGATTTTAAAAATATTTGAAAGAAATGCATTTTCAAAAGAAGCAAAACTTCAAATAGAACTTGCTGCTATAAAACATATGTGACCAAGAATATATGATATGTGAATGGAACTTTGAAAGCAATGAGGTCAATGAAAATGAGAAACAAATACTGAAATAATGAAAAGACATTTAACTAAAAGAGAAACACATATAAAAGATGAATTAGAAAAATTTGCAAAAGTTAGAGCTCAACATAGACAAAGTAGAGCTAAAAAATGAATGAAAACTATTTGAATTGTTTGATATACTAATGCATGAAAATCTACACTTACAAATGTATTAACTAAAAAATGAGTTTTACAGGAAGATAAACTTTTTGCTACTTTATGAACTAGTGTCTGAAAAATGTTTGTACCAGCTACTTATGAAGAAGATACTGGGAAATATATTCCACCAAAAGAAGTTTTAGTAAATGATACTATTTGATTTATTAGAGAATTACCACCTAAATTAGTAGATGCTTTCAAATCTACTTTAGAAGACTCTATAGAATCAGATTTATTATTACATGTTATAGATGCTTCTGATCCAAAATTCAATCTAAAAATTTGAGTTGTTGATGAAATACTTGAAAATATTTGAGCAAAACAAAATAGAATAAATGTTTTTAATAAAATAGATTGATTAACTAAAGAGAAAATAGAAGAAATAAAAAAAGAATATTCTGATTTAAGCCCTATTTTTGTTTCAGCTTGAGATAAAATATGAATTGAAGAATTAAAAGAAAAAATAATTTCTAATTTATAATAATTTTATGAATACATATATAATATTTTTTGTTATATTTATATTAATTGTACTAATATGAATATATTTAATATTTAAATATACAAAAAGCTATAAAATTGTACCTGAAAAAATTAAATTTTTTCAGGTACAATTAAAAAGGATAGTTTTAAATTGAAGTTATAAAGAACAAATTATAGATATAGATAAACTTTATCATAAAGTTTTACAGGAAGCAGGTTATAAGGGAACTTTTTGAGAAATATTAAAAATGGAACCTTCAGAAATATGAAATTTACAAAAAATATGGGAACTTCATAAGTTAAGAAATAAGTTAGTGCATGATTTTGATTTATTATCAGAAAAAAATCTTAAAAAGAATTCTATTGAATATAAATCTCAAATTGAAAAATTAATAAAACAATTTAAATAAAAATAAAATTTTATATCAAAATTTTAAGGTTAAATTAAGGTCAATCAGTATAATGTTTTTATATTTTAAAATAATGACAGATTAGGAGCTTGATTTATTTTAAAATATACTAAAAAGAACCCTTTATATAAAGGGTTCTTTTTAGTATTCTCAAAGTATTTTTATTTGTTTTGTAAAAAACTCCAACTCTTCTAAAGATTTTATAACATTTTCATCATTTATAGTTCATTCAAAATTCATCCAAAATAAATATGTGAATGGTCATTTAAGACTAGGCATACTTTCTATTTTTGTTAGGTTTACATTATTTGTAGCAAATGCTCAAAGGCATTTATATAAAGCAGCTGGTATATTTTTTGTTTCAAATATAATACTTGTTTTTCATTTTTTTTCTTTTAATTCTATTTTAGAATTTTTAGGAACTATTATAAAAAACTTAGTAGTATTTCAATCTTGATCTTGTATATTTTCATCTAGAATATTTAATCAATAAATATCTCATGCTAAACTAGATGCTATAGCTCATACTCAGTATTCTTTATTTTTTATTAGCATTTGAGCTGCAGCAGCTGTATCTCAATATAATTTTGGTTTAATATTTTTATTTTTTAGATAATTATGACATTGGTCAAGTGCTTGAGAATGGGAATATACTTTTTTTATATTGTTTATATTTTCTTCTTTTGATAATAAACAATGATTTATTTCAAGATTTATTTCTCAGAGTATTTTATAGTCGTATCTCAAAAAATTATATAGATTTTCATGAATATTTCATGCATAAGAATTTTCTACTGGTAAAATAGCAATATGTTTATCATCTATTTGTTCCCAAACTGATTTAAAATCTGGCAATCAAAGCATTTCATCTACTTGAGTCTCTAATAATTCTTTTGCTTTAAAACAAGCTAGATTACTATAAGCTCAAGGAACTCATTGATATATTAATTTCATAATTATTTAGTTAGTATTTATTTCCCATTTATTTATATCATAGTTTGTTCAACTCTTCATAAATATATTTTCATTTTCATATTTATCTAGTATTCATGTTATTATTTCTTTTGAATATATATTTGTTAGAGTTATTTTTTTTCAGATATTTTTTTCTATTAATTCTATTTGTTTTGATATTAAATATATAACTTTATCTGTATAAATTTGTCATTTTTCTGCATTTTCTCAAAAATATTTGTTTGTTTCAAGTATAGTATTTATAAAACTATCTTCATCTTTGTTTATTACAAATTTATTGAAATCATTAGTAGTTTGCATAAATACTTTATGAACATTTAATACTTCATCATTATACATTTGTATATCTCAGTGTAGTTTCGGATGTTGGTAAATATATCTTCAAACTGATGAAAGTATTAATTTATATATAGGGGATACAAAATCTAAAGATTTTTCAACATCTATATTTAATCTTTTAATAGTTTCTCATAAAACAAACATATCAAAATGTGTAAGTCATTGAACAACTGCCATCATTTTATCATGCTCAACTGGGTTTGATTCTATAACTTTTGCTCAAGATTTTTCTAAAAAGGATTTTAAGAAAATATATCTATTATCAGATTTATCTTCTTGTTTTAATGGAGTTAATACAAATATTTGTCATGCTATAGTTCAAGTAGAAGGTCCAAACATAGGGTGAGTTGGTAACACTAAAACTCATTTTGGAGAATATTTTTTTAAAGCATTTGATGGAAATTTTTTAATAGAACATACATCACTAACTAAACTTCATTTTTTTAAATAAGGTGCTACTTGTTCTATTGTTTTTTTTATTATTGAAATAGGTGTAGAAAATATTGTAATATCAGCATTTTCTACTGATTTGATATTATCATTGCTAAAATTACATCATAATTCTTTAGCTAGGATTTCTCATTTTTTTATATCTCTTCAAGTGATTATTAAGTTTATATTATTTTGGAAGTTTATTAATAAAAATTTAGCTAACCATTTTCAAAATCAGCTTGTTCCTCAAATTATTGTAATATTATGTTTCATTATTTTTCTTTTATTACTGTAAATATAAATACAAAAATTGCTCTATAAAGTCTCTTTAATCTATCTATTTTTTTTGGTCATGTTAATAGTCTATATAACCATTCTAATCACATGTTTCTCCATATTTTTGGAGCTCTTTTTTGAAATCATATAAAATAGTCAAAACTAGAACCAATAGCTAAACCTAGTTTTAAATTATCACATTTTCATAATAGTTCTATAACTGATTCTTCTTGTTTTTTCATTCATAGAGTTGAAAATAATATTTTAGAATCTGATTTACTTATTTTTTCTATAATTTTTTGTTTTTGATTTGGTATATAAATAAAGTAATCAAAATCTAAATTTGGAAATTTTTGTTTTAACAATTTTGGAAATTTTTCTTGAGATTTTACTTTTTTTGTATCAGTTGGATTATATAAATCTACAATAGTTACTTTTATATTATTTTTTTCTGAATACTTTATTACATCTTTTGTTATATCACTTCAGCAAATTCTATCTCAGTATTTTTGATATAAATTTTTTCTTTTAAAAAATAAGTTAAAGAAAAAATAGGGGATTAATAATGTATTTATTAATTTTCCATAATTATTATCAAGTATTTGAAAAGCTATATATAGACCAATTCCATCTGGTGTTAGGTATGTTGCTTTGTTTAATAATTTATTAAAACTTAAGTCTGATTTTGTTTTTAATAATATTTCTGGATTTGGAGTAAAAACTATATTTTGTTTATCAAATTTTAATATTTCTTTTAATAAATCATTATATTTTAGTTTATTTAATTTTATTCAAAAGATTTGCATTTTCTTGTGTTTTTAAATTTCTTATGTTAAAATTATATAAATTAATTAATAAAAGTAAAAAATATGTTTGAAGATGAAATTATTCAAAAAAAAGATAACTTTACTAATATAAATACATCTTTAGATGAATATATTAGAAATTTACAAATTAGTGATAAATGAATTAAAATATTTAAAGCTTATAAAATTTCTTTAAATAAATCTAGGGATGAAATAATAAATATATTAAATAAAAATTTTTTAAAAGATGATAAGATATTATTAAATCAAATAGCTTATAAAATAAGTATTGAATTAGAAAATGAAATGAAAGATACTAATTTTAAGGTTAAAAATATATTAGAATGAGCATTGTGAATAGAACATAATTATAATAAAGCAGCTTAAATTAGCTGTTTTTTTTTACATTTTTTATTTTTTAATTATTATAGTTTTAATAATTAAAAAATATATGCAAAATCTAGGAAATAAAAAAATAGCAATTGTTTGTGATTGGATAAAAGATTGGTGATGAGCTGAGGTGGTTCTTGAGCAGTTTTTGGAGATATTTCCAAATGCTGATATTTTTACATCTGTTTTTTTTCAAGAAAATAATAGTATTTTTGAATGAAGAAAGATAACAACTTCTTTTATACAAAATATTCCTTTTTTAAATAAATCACATAAACTTGCTCTTAGTTTAAGGCCACTAGCTTTCGAAAGTTTTGATTTATCAGATTATGACATAGTTATAAGTTCTACAAGTGCTGAATCAAAGTGAGTGATAACTAAACCTGATTGTTTACAAATTTGTTATTGTCATACTCCAACTAGGTACTTTTGGTCTCATTATCATGAGTATTTAAATATGATGGAATTTGGTTGAATTTTAAATTTTATTTGAAAAAAAATAGCACCAAAAACTATTCATAGACTTAGGCAATGGGATTTTATAGCTGCACAAAGACCAGATTATTTCATAGCTAATTCAAAAAATACTAGGGAGAGAATAAAAAAATATTATGATAGAGAATCACAAGTTATTTATCCATGTATTGATATAGAAAAGTTTAATTTTAATGAAAAAAAAGAAGATTTTTATTTATATGTTTGAAGGTGTATTCCTTATAAAAAATTTAATTTAATAGTAGAGAGTTTTAATAAAAATTGAAAAAAAATAATATTGGTAACAAATACTGATAATAAACTATATAGGGAATTAAAGAAAAAATCTAAACAAAATATTACTTGGAAATTAAATATTTCTAGAAAAGAAACTAGAGAACTATTTTCTAAAGCAAAAGCTTTTTTATTTCCAGTTGAAGAAGATTTTTGAATAGTTCCTATTGAAGCAATGGCATGTTGAACACCTGTTATAGCATACAAAAAATGAGGTGCTTTAGAAACAGTTATAGATTGAAAATCATGAATATTTTTTGAAAAACAAAATGTTAATTCATTAAATAAAGCAATTGAACAATTTGAAGAAATGAAGTTTGATTTTGTGAAAATTAGAAATCATGCTAAAAAATTTGATAAAGAAATATTTAAAAATAATATATTAGATTTTATAAATAAAAGACTAGAAAATTAAAATTTTCTAGTCTTTTATTTAAGATTTTTATTAAATAAATAAGTTCTTTCACTTTTATCATCTAAGTTATAACAGTTATATTTTTTATAATATTTTAATACTATTGATAATAAATCATCATTTATATTTACCATTAAATCATCTATAGGAGTTTTTAATACTGTATCATTATTTTTGTCGTACTCTAGGTTTGAATAATTTCAATCTCAAAACTTATTATATGCTATTTTATTATTTCAAGAATCCCACCATAATCCCGTAGGATAGTTTAATCAAGGTTCAACTACTTCTAAAATATTGTCATCAGGAGTTAGTATATTATCATCTCATTGAGTGAAAAATGGAAAGTTTTTAGTATCTCATTTTTGAGTATTTCAATCAAATAATTTTAAATTTGCATAATAAGTTCAAGTATTTGTAAAATTAGATAAACTAGATATTTCTATTTTTGAGATAGTTGATGTAGGATAAGATAATGATTTTCAGCTTCATGATTTGGTACAATAAATTATAGGTTTAGTTATTTCAGTAGTATCAAAAATATAGTCTCAATTTGATTTTCAATTACATTCTATTTTATTTTTTTCAGTTAATTTATTTATTGAATAATTTATAATTTTATTATCTATATATGTTATATAATCATCACTAAAATTATTAGTAATATTCCAGTTTCATTTTGTATTTAAACTAGGATTATTACTTCAACTAAAACCAACTTCTATTTTATTAATATTATTTTCTGAAAATCATGACATAGTTAATTCAGGAATTGGATTTTGTTTTTTACTTGAATACTTCAACACCTCTCAGTTTCAGCTATTAGCTATATATAAAGCTTTTTCACTATCATTATAAAATAATCATGTAGGTTCATTTAATCAGTCAGACTCATCAAGAAGAGTATATATTTCATCTTGTGATATTTTATAATATAAAACTCTATTATTTAAAGTATCAGAAATAAATAGAATATTTCATTTTATAGCTAATCAAGTAGGAGAGTTTAGATAAATATTTTTTCATAAATCTCATTCTTTTAATTTATTTCAAAAAACTCATTTTCAGATTATAGTTTTCCAATTTCAGGCTTCTTTGATTGATACTTTATTCTCTTTTTGAAATGATTTGAATATTTGTGTTCAATCTATTTTAATTGAAATTAAACTTCATGTATAATCATTAAAAATATCTTCTCATTCTTCTTCAAAAGGTATAAAATTTTTTAGTATTATATGTTTTGTAGTTTTATCTTCTGAATCTGAACCTGAATCACAGTATATTCAATCTCCATTTACATCGTCTATAGAATTTATAGTTCATATATAACTAAATCATCATTCTCATAAATTTAAATTTCTTTTAAAAATTATTCAAGAAGAAGTTTGAGCTGGGAAAGTACTTCATGATTGTATTAAATTAATAGTAGTGTGAACTTTACTAGTAAATTCTGTAAGTTCAGTAGTATTTTTTATAACTTTTTGTTGAGTTAGTATATTTGCCATTCAGTTATTTACAAAAATCCCAACAGATACCATTAGCATCATTGAGATAGTTATTCAAACAACAAGTTCTATTAATGTAAAAGCTTTTATTATTTTTTTCATATTTTAATTCAAGAATTAATATGATCCTCCTTCTCCTGATAAGGAGAGGGAATTCAAGGGTGAGGTTTATATTTTCATTAACCATTTGTCTACTATATATTTAGCATTAACATTATTTTGTTTAATTGCATTTATATCTTCATTTATTTCTTCTAAATATTCTATAAATATTAGATTTTCTTTTGAATAAATTATTAAATTTTCAAGTAGATTTATGTATTCTTCTTTTTCTAATTTATTTCTAAAATAATAAGATAATATTTCAGTATCTTTTTTAGTTATATAATTATTAATCAAACTATATAAAAATTCGTCTTTTTTTATTTTAGATTGTCATCATAAATTAATAGTTTGAACTCTTGATAATATAGTATCAAGTACTCAACTTTCTGATTCATTAGTTAGAAGAATGATATTTGAAACATCTGGTTCTTCAAAAAATTTAAGTAAACTATTTCAAGCTGATATAGTAAATCTAGATATATTTTCTATTAAAAATATTTGAAATTTGTAAGGAGGTTTAGAATTAGAAAATTCTACAAATTGAGCTATATCTTTTATTTTGATTTTTTCACCATTATCTTCAAATATATATAAATAATTCGATGGAATTTCAAAATATTTTAATAATTCTAATCAAAGATTTTTAACATCAGAGTTTACTAAATCAGAATTTTTACCTAAAAACAAAAAAGGAGATTTCTTACCTCCTTTATTTATTTGTCATACTATATTTTCTATAATATTTTTATTTATCATAGTTATCTAATGAATCAATAAACTCATCTAATAAATCATTTACTTCAGATTCTAATATTTTTTCATCTTCAACAGTAACTTTTTCATTAATAGGTTCTTTTACATTTACTTTTTCTTCAACAACTTCAATATTTCATGTTTGAGTTTCTTCTTTAACTATTATTTCTTTATCTATAGTTCAAGTATTAGTTTCTTCATTAGCTAATGGTGTATTATTTGAATCATCAACTACTGTTTTTTCTATATTATCTGAACATGAAGCTAGAAAAACTGATATTATTAACAAGGATACAATTTTTTTCATTATGATTTTTTTATATATTAATAATATTATTTTAATAATAAATTGAAATAAATCAAAAAACAATTTACAAAAAAAATAGAAAGAATAAAATAGAAAAAATATTAATTAATAAAAATATATGAATATAAAATTATTAGAAGATTATCCTGAAATTAAAATAGAATTATTAGATTATCTGAAAAAGTGAAATAAAATTTATAAATTTTGAGAACTTTGTGATAATGATAAAATAGATGTAATAATTATACGTACAGCTGTAAAAATAGATAGAAAATTATTATGAGAATATAAAAATTTGAAATATGCTTGTAGAGTATGAGTATGACTTGATAATATTGATTTAGATGAGTGTGAAAAAAGAAAAATCAAAGTATTAAATACTCCGTGAGCTAATGCAGATAGTGTTGCTGATTTAGTAATTGTTTGAATATTAAATCTTTCTAGAAAATTAAATTATTGATATGAATGAATAGAAAATAGATTTGCATATATGTGAAATGAAATCTCATGAAAAACAGTTTCAATAGTATGATTTTGAAATATTTGAAAAAAAGTATATTCTAGATTAAAATGATTCTGAGTAAAACAATTTTTGATTTATGATCCATTTTTATCAGTAGAAGATATAGAAAAATTTGAATTATGTAAAAAAATAGAAGATAAAAAAGAATTATTTAAAAATTCTGATATTATTTCATTTCATTTACCATTACTTGATTCAACAAAGAACTTTTTATGACAAAAAGAAATAAAAGTTTTAAAGCCAGATGTTACAATAGTAAATACTTCTAGATGAGGAATTATTAATGAAAATAAGCTTATTGATTTTCTTATAAAATACCCAAATACTTACTATTTTGCAGATGTTTGGGAAGAAGAACCTAGTGATCCAAAAGCAGAATTACTTGAGCTTGAAAATGTTTTAATTACACCTCATATATGAGCAATGACTTTTGAAGCAGAAGAAAAAATGCATTATTTTGAATTAAAATAAAAATAGTATAAATCAATTGATTTATACTATTTTTTTATAAACTCATTATTCAACCAGAAATATTAACAAATTTATACATTGGTAATTGTGGAGTAAGTTGCATTTGAATATATCAACTTGATCAACCACTATGGCAATATAAAGCAAAAACTGTTCATTTTGGTTTATTGCTTGGATCAAATAATTCATTTGTTATTGTAATTGATCCTGGAATTGGATGATTTATCATATCAACAAGAATAATTTGATCTCAAAATTTTTCTTTTTGTTTATTATATTCATCCCAAGTCCAAGATTCTAATCAATTATTCATTCATCAAATACTACATGCATTTGGATCATAACTTTCAGTAATTCACATATTTATTTAATTATTTTTTAAAACAGTGAATTTATAGTAATTTTTTATTAAAATGCAAGAAAAAGACCTAATCAATTTGATTGGTCTTAATTAGTAGATATATCACTTTTCAAATAAAGGTAAATTATCTTTTTCTTTGGAGTAATTATTTACTAATTTAATTATAGAACTTGCTATAACTAATAATAAAATTGAGCCACTATAAAGTAATGCTTTTTCAGGATGTATAAATATTTCTTTTATTAGAGTTGTTATTCCTATATATATAAAATATCTTTTAGGAATATGTAAATTTTCAGAAAAATATTTAATACCAATAAACATTACTTCTATAATTATTAATAAATAAAAAACTTCTTCAATAAATTTTTTATTTGATATACCATGAAATACAATTTTAGTAAAATGATATATTTCATTTACTAAATATATAGCTGTTACAATTGTTAGTATTATAAATATGATACTAATAAAATTTTGCATTATATATGCTAACTTATTCCTAAGTTTTCTTTTTTGTTTTGATTTTTCCATTTTTTTCCTTTTTGTTTTTTGAATGGAGAAAAAATATATTTAAAATATTTTTTAAATCAAATTATTTATTAAAAGAATTGACTTATATAAAAAAGATATAATATAAGAGTATATTTAGTATATAATATAACCAACACGAATTATGATATCAAAAGTAAATTCTATAGCAGTAAATTGATTGCATTCTGATTTGATAGAGATAGAGGTGGATATAAATAATTGATTACCAAGTTTTACTATAGTATGACTTGCTGACCAATGAGTTCAAGAAAGTAAGGAGAGAATGAAATCAGCTTTAAAGTCAGCTTGAAATAAATTACCTACTACAAGAATAACTGTGAATTTAGCACCTGCTGATATTAGAAAATCATGACCAAGTTTTGATTTTCCGATTGCTATATGAATACTTTTGAATAATGGTTCTATAAATGATGAATTAGTTAGAGAGTCTATATTTTTAGGTGAATTATCTCTTGATTGAAGACTTAGGAAAGTTTCAAGTGTACTTCCTGCCACGATTTGAGCAAAAGAAATGTGATTTAAAAGAATATTTATTCCTAAGGATAATGTTTTAGAATCTTCTATAATACCATGAATAGATGTTATACCAGTTGAAAATCTAGAAGAGGTTATTAATATTTTAAATAGAGATAAAGAATTAAAAATAGCAGAAAAATTAGATTTTAAAAAATTTTGAGAAAATAATCTAAAAATTGAAACTAAATTTGATTTTAAGTATGTACTTTGACAAGAACATGCAAAAAGAGCTTTAGAAATAGCAGCTGCATGATGACATAATATTATTATGGATTGACCTCCAGGATCTTGAAAAACTATGCTTAGTAAATCATTCGCTAGTATATTACCAGATTTAACTATAGATGAAGCTATTGAAGTATCAAAAATATATAGTATATCATGACTTCTAACTATTAAAAATCCAATAATTAATAAAAGACCATTTAGAACTATTCATCACACAGCATCAAGTGCAAGTATTATTTGAGGTTGAAGGAATGCTAAACCAGGTGAAATTTCTCTTGCACATAAATGAGTTTTATTTTTAGATGAAATTTTAGAATTTGAAAAATCAGTTTTAGAAGTACTTAGACAACCACTTGAAGATTGAAATATTACAGTAAATAGAGTAAATGCTACTTATAATTACCCAGCTGCTTTTACATTAGTTTGAGCTATGAATCCTTGCCCTTGTGGTTATTTAACTGATCCTGATAAAGAATGTATTTGTACGCATAAACAGATAGAAAATTATAGATGAAGGTTATCATGACCATTAGTAGATAGGGTTGATATTTTTATTGAAGTACCAAAAGTGAAAACTAAACAATTTAAAATTTGAGAAGATTATAGTAACTCAGAAAGTTCAAGTGATATTAAAAAAAGAGTAGAAAAATCTAGAATATTTCAATTAAAAAGATTTATATGAACTAATATTACATTCAATTCTGAAATGTGAACAAAAGAAATAAATAAATATTGTAAAATAGATGAAAAAACTGATTTAATATTAAAACAAGCTGTCTCTAATTTAAATTTATCAGCTAGAGCATATTATAGAATACTTAAATTATCTAGAACTATAGCAGATTTAGAATGAGTTAATAATATAGAAAGTAATCATATATTGGAAGCTTTAAGTTTTAGAAAAAAAGAGGAAAATTA
>JALSMB010000010.1 GCA_026988025.1 Candidatus Altimarinota bacterium
ATTAAACTTTTAGAAAAAGAGTATTGAAAAGAAACTAAATTTATAGTTTTTTCTTATGATTATAAAAATCCTTTTTATAAAAAATCTAATATTGTTTATAAAGAATATTTTCCTGTTTGAATTAAAAATATAAAAAATATTTTTAGAAATATTTATAATTTTTTAGTATTTATAAATGTAGTTATAAAAAGTGATTTGATAGTTATTTGAGGTGGTTGAATTATTTATGATAATGAAAAGCAAACTACTAAAAACCCTTTAGATAGTTGGATTTTTAGAACTAATATATTTAGATTTTTTAGGAAAAAAATAGAATTTTTTGCAGTATGATTAAATATTAAAAATAAGTTAAATTATAAAAAAATACAAAAAATATTTAATAAAGCTTATAAAATAACAATTAGAGATGATTATAGTTTAGAATTATTAACTAAATTATGAATAAAATCTAAAAAAGTATTAGATCCAGTTTTTTATGATAATATAAATTGGCAAAATAATAATTGTTTATTAAAAATAGTTAATTCATATGATTTTTCAATTTCTGATTTAGATTGAATTGATTTAGAATGAAAAAAAGTTGCCTTAGCTTTAAGAAAATGATATTTAAGTGATAAAAAATGAAAATTAGCAGAAAGTTTTGAAGAATGAAAAATAAATGAATTAATTAATTATATTTTAAAGAGTTGATGAGAAGTTATTTTACTCCCACATAGTTTTCATAAAGATGATGAAGTTGCTAATGATTATAAATTTTTATCAAAATTTTTAAGAGTTGCAGAAAAGGTGAGAATAGTTAAATCTCTAGATGACGTTTATTTAAAATATATTTATAAAGAAATGGATTTAGTTTTAGCTATGAGACTACATTCAATAATACTTTCTCAAGTTTATAATATTCCTTTTATGTGAATAAGCTATTCAACAAAGACTGATGAGATTTTGAATCAAATAAAATGACTAAAATAATTTAGTCATTTTTTATATTCCAGTTTATTTCTTTTTTTCAATTTTGTTTTAAAATTTTATTCGTTTCTAAAAAGCAGTTGCTTCATAAAAATCATCTATATGCTGAAAATGGAGAAGGATGTGTCGTTTTTAAAATATAATGTTTTGATTTATCTATCAATTTTTCTTTGCTTTGTGCAAAAGCTCACCATAAAAGAAATATAACTCAAGTTTTTTTATCAGATATTGTTTTTATAATGTTATTAGTAAAAGTTTCCCATCATATTTTAGAATGACTTGCAGGATTTCACTCTTGAACAGTTAATATTGCATTTAATAAAAATATTCATTGATCAGTCCAAGGAGTTAAATCTCAGTTTTTGGTATCTATATTTAATTCTTTGTAAATATTCTTTAAACTAGGTGGAAGTTTTGTTAATTCTGGAACAGAAAAACAAAATCATTGAGCTTGTCATTTCCCATGATAAGGGTCTTGTCATAAAATGACAACTTTTATATCATCAAATGATGTTTTTTCGAAAGCTTTGAATATGTTTTTTATTTCAGGATAAATTATCATTCAATTATTTATATCATCATTTATTTTTTGTTCTATTTCTTTAAAATAAGGATTTTGAAATTCTTCTTCTAAAATATTTTTCCAACTATTTTTTATATTTGGTTTTATATTCATTTTTTAGTTGAAATTAATTGTTTAAATCTTAAAATCAGTTTACTTAAATATAATTAAAAATAAATAAAAAATGAAATTAAAACAAAAAGTTATAAATGAGCTAGAAAAAGATACTTTTCCTGATTTGAAATTATTATTCTCAGATGAAGTTTTAGATATCTCTTTAGAATTATTAAATAAATTTTTAGATGAGGACAAGAAAAAAATTAAGGAATTATTAGAGGTGCAAAATAAAGATTTAGTTTTTGATTCTTTTGAAGATGAAAGTAAGCTTGATTATTTTTGGAGTCTTTTAAATCATTATCAAAATATTGAAAACACAGAAAAAATAAGAAAAATAATTGAAGAGTTTAGACCTAAATTACAAGATTTTTGAAATGAAGTAGCTTACTCTAAAGATCTTTATGAAAAATATTTATATGTTGATAAAAATTTGGATTTAGATTCTGAACAAAAAAGAATAATGTTTTTGAGATTAAAAGCATTTAAGGATAGATGAATTGATTTATCTAAAGAAGAACAAGATAGATTAAAAGATTTAAATAAAAAATTATCTAAATTATCTGAATCTTTTTCAAATAATATAGTTGATAGTGAAGGTGAATTTGAATATTTAATATGAGATTTAGAAAAAATAAAAGATTTACCAAAAGAAGTATTAGAAATAACTAGAAAAAAAGCAGAAGAAAATTGAAAAGAATGATATTTATTTGATGCTGATCCAACTAGTTATCAAGCAATAATGAAATATTGTATTGATGAAAAGATTAGGATTGATTTTGCAAAAGCAAATTATAGTTTTGCTAGTAGTTGAAAATATGATAATAGAGAAAATATATTAAATATATTGAAACTGAAAAAAGAAAAATCTGAAATTTTGTGATATAAAAATTATGCAGAATTGAGTCTTAATTCAAAAATGGCTGAATCACCAAAACAAGTTTTTGAACTAATAGAATGAATTAGTGAAAAAGCTAAGATTAAAGCAAAAAATGAAATAGATGAATTAAAAAAATATTTTAAATTAGATGAAATAAAAGCTCATGATTTAGCTTTTTATTCTAGAATTTATAAAGAAAATGAATATGAAGTTGATGATAAAGAATTAAAAAAATATTTTGAATTTGAAAATACTATTTCATATTTACATAATTTTGTTAATAAATTTTATTGAATAGAACTTAAAAAAATAGAATTTGATTCTTATGATGAAAATATAAGAATTTATGAAGTGTATAAGGATTGAAAATTGATTTCTTATTATTTTTTAGATGCATTTTATAGAAAAAATAAGAGACCATGAGCTTGGGCTGATAATTTGAGAGAAAAAGAATATTTTCCTAAAACAAAAATTCCAGTAGTAGTAAATGTTTGTAATTTTCAAAAATCTTTAACTTGAAAAACTACTTTATCAATGAGAGATGTGGAAACACTTTTCCATGAGTTTTGACATGCTTTACATGAAATGCTTTCTGAAAGTAAATATAGTGAATTATCTTGATTTTGAGTAGAATGGGATTTTGTAGAATTACCTAGTCAATTACTTGAAAACTGGGTATGAGATAGAGAAAGTTTAAAAAAATTAGCTAAGCATGTTGATACTTGAAATAGTATTAATGAAGAATTGTTAAATAAATTAGATAAATTAAAAACATATATGTCTTGAATTTTTGTTTCTAGACAAAATGAGTTTGCTTTACTTGATATGTATTTATATTCCACAGAAATACCTGAAAGTATAGTAGAATTAGATGAAATAGTTTTAAATATAATTAATAAATATTCTATTTTTAAAAGATGAAAAGATTATAAAATGTATTGTAGTTTTGGTCATATATTTGGTTGATGATATGCTGCATGATATTATTCATATATGTGGGCAGAAATAATAGAAGCTGATGTGTTTAATAGAATTAAAGAGTTATGAATGTTTGATAGGAATGTGTGAGAAAAACTTTTAAAAACTGTAATATGACAATGAACTAGAAAAAAAGCAGAAGAGTTATTTATTGATTTTATGTGAAGAGAAGTTGATAATAAAGCTTTTATGGAAAGAAAATGATTATAAATTATGAAAAACTATAAATTTAATCTATTTATAGTTTTTTATTTACAATTTCCATATTTTATCTATACTATATTTTAATAATTAATAAAAAATAAAATATGGATTTATTAAATAGGGAAGATATAACTAATATATGAAATAAGTTATACTGAACTGTATGAAAAGCTAGTGAATGAAATAATTCAGAGGAATCAAGAAATATAGCTAGAGAATGAACTAAAGAATTTCATGAATATATTAAACAGTTTTGAATTATTATAAATTATTCTTTCTCTGAAGAAACAATCAATAAATTTCCTGAAATAGTAAATGCTATAGAAAATTATATTAATACATGAGAAATATCAGATATTTTACCTTTATTGTGGTTGTGAAATCATCAATCATTTTGATTGGAAGCTATGTGATTATATGATTATTTTCCTACAACTTGAAGTCCTTTATTAAAAGATGAGTTATTATTGCCACCATATTTTTGAAAATGAATTGAAGCTATTGATCCAATAGTATATTATAGAAAAATGAATAAAATTAATCCTAAAGAGTTAGTTTTTTATTTATTAAAAAAATTTTTTATAGATAAAAAATTTTTACTTTCTAGAAAACAAAGGGGAGATAAAATTCAAAAAACTATATTAGAAAAAAAAGCTGTTTTAATATATCCAGAATGAACAAGATCTAAAAATTGAAAATTACTTAAATTTAGAGATGGGTTATATAAACCTGCTTATGATATTTTATCTAAAGAAGCTGAATGATTTTCAAATAAAGTAGCATTAATTACTTCAGATACACATGATGTTTTCCCTACTACTTTAGAAAAAGTATTATTAAGAAAATGAAATATTTATTCTGGAGAAGTTAATATAAAAATTGATATTATTGAAATAGAAACTTGAGAAAAAATTAAAGAATTTAATAAAAAAGTATATAATATTATAGAATGAAATTTAAATAAATAATGAAAAGTATATGGCTATTGCTAGATTGAATCCAGATGAGTTTAATTCAAAGTTAGAAACTAATGAATATATTTTAATAGATATTAGAACTCCAGGAGAAAAAATTATGTATTGATATATAGAAAATACTGATTATTTTTTTGATATTTATAAAGAGGAATTTATTTCTCAAATTAACTCATTAGATAAAGATAAAAAATACCTAATATATTGCTTTCACTGAAATAGAACTCAAAATGCACTTTGATATATGGAAAAACAATGATTTACATATGTTTATGATTTGATTTGAGGGATAGTGTATTGGGAGAATGATTGATTTGAATTAATTAAAGACTAAAAAAGAAGCAAAATAATTTTGCTTCTTTTTGTAATTAAATTTCAATAAAAAATATTTTATCTCTTTTACTTTCTATTGTATTTTCTAATATTTCTCTTTTTTTACTTTCATACTTTAATTTAGGTGTTTTTATATCAAATAATACAATAAATAAGTATTCCCATTTTGGTAAATATTGATTAATTTTATCAGGAATAGTTTTTAATCATGACATGTTAGTCGGTCATTTAATTTCAATGGCTATGTTATTAATTACTATATCTGGTATAGAACCTTCTTTATATTGTTGTATTTTTAAATCAGGATAATAATTATTATATAAATATTGGTATAATCAGTTTTCGTAATATTGCTCTACGTTATTTGTTCATTCTTTTGGTTTTAAAGGATTATGATTTTTAATTTTCTTTTCTAAATCTAGTAAAAGTGAAGGAGTATTTTTAATTCTTTCTTGTTCTATTGTTTTTTTCTTTTTGTAAAAATAATAGATAATTAATAATATTATTATAATTAATATTGGAATAAAAATTTCTAAAAATAGAATTATGCTTTCTAAATTATCTTTTATAAACATATTATATGTCATATATGAAAATAAAAATAATAAAACAATAAATCAAGCTATTGGATCAATTTCATTATTAGAGTATCTTTTTCTATAGGTTCTTTTTTTATAAGTTCTTCTTCTAGCCATAAAAAAATGTTATTATTAAATTAATAATAACATTTTTATTTATATTTTGCAAAGATTACACTCTTGTAGTTTTATCATCACCATCTTTATCATCAGTTTCAACTTCAGCATCTTGTACTCAGTCATCATCTTTTTTAGCTTCTTCTTTTGGAGTTTCAGCACCTGGTTGGCTATATAATTTTTGACCAACACTCATTAGTGTATCTGAAAGTTCTTTAGTTGGAGCTTCAAATTCTTCTTTCGAAGCATCTGTTTTAGCTAAAACTTCTTTAACTGGAGCTATTTTATCTTCTACTAATTTTTTATCTTCATCTGAGATTTTATCAGCATTATCAGCCAACATTTTATCTGCTTGAGCAACTGTAGAATCTGCTGTATTTCTAGCATCAACTAAATCTTTTTTCTTTTTATCTTCATCTTTTTTAGCTTCAGCTTCTTTAACTAATGCATCTACTTCAGCTTCATCCATACCTGTTGAACCTTGTATTGTGATATGTTGTTCTTTTCCTGTACCTTTATCTTTTGCAGTAACTTTTAATACTCAGTTTGCATCAATATCAAATGATACTTCGATTTGAGGAACTCATCTTGGTGCTGGAGCTATACCGTCAAGCATAAATCTACCTAGTGGTTTATTATCTGCAGCCATTTCTCTTTCACCTTGTAATACATGAATTTCAACACTTGGTTGATTATCAACAGCAGTAGAAAAAGTTTCAGTTTTTTTAGCTGGTATTGTAGTATTTCTAGTAATCATAGCAGTTCTAACACCACCCATAGTTTCAATACCTATTGTAAGAGGAGTTACATCTAGTAATAATACATCTGTTACATCTCATCCAATAATACCTGCTTGAATAGCGGCTCCTAAAGCAACAGCTTCATCAGGATTAATACCTGCATTAGGTTTTTTACCGAAGAATGCTTCTACTTTTGATACAACTAAAGGAACTCTAGTTGAACCTCATACTAATAATACTTCATCTAAATCACTTGCAGATAATCATGCATCTTTTAATACTTTCTTACATGGTTCAATTGATCTTTCTACTAAATCAGATATTAAATCTTCAAATTGTGTTCTAGTAATTGTCATTAGTAAATTTTTTGGTCCAGATGAATCCATAGTGATGTATGGAAGGTTTATATCATATGAAGTTGTAGATGATAATTCTTTTTTAGCTTTTTCAGCCTCATCTCTAACTCTTTGAAGTGCCATTGGGTCTTTTCTAAGATCAATAGCTTGGTCTTTTTTGAACTCATCAATAACATAATCTAATATAACTTTATCAAAATCATCTCAACCAAGGTGAGTATCACCATTAGTAGATAATACTTCAAAAGTACCTTCATCAGATAATTCTAATATAGATATATCAAATGTTCAACCTCATAAGTCGTATACAGCAATTTTTTCATTTTTACCTTTACCTGCACCATATGATAAAGCAGCTGCAGTAGGTTCATTTACGATTCTTTTTACTTCTAAACCAGCAATTTTACCTGCATTAATAGTAGCTTGTCTTTGGTCATCATTAAAATATGCAGGAACTGTAATAACAGCTTCACTAACTTTTTCACCTAAAAATTTTTCAGCATCTTCTTTTAATTTCATTAATACATGTGCTCAAATTTCTTCTGGTCTAACATCTTTACCGTCAAATTTAATTAACGCTTCACCATTTTTACCTTTTACGACTTCATAAGGAACAGAAGCTATTTCATCTTTTACTTCATCAAATTGTCTACCTATAAATCTTTTTGCAGAAAAAATAGTTCAAGCTGGATTTGTGATAGCTTGTCTTTTTGCAGGAGTACCAACAATAATACTACCATCTTTATGTGCAACGATAGAAGGAGTAGTTCTATTTCATTCAGCATTTGGTATTACTTTTGCTTCACCTCATTCCATAAATGCAACACAACTATTAGTAGTACCTAAATCTATTCAAATAATTTTTCACATAGTTTTTAAGTTAAAATTTAATATATTTTATTAGTCATTTATTGACTCGCTAAGTATATTATCATTTTTTATTATTATGTCAAAACTTTTTTAGCACAAATTTGTTTTATGTGCTAATTTGAATTTTAAATAAAGAAAAAGGGACGTTTAGTCCCTTTGATTTTTAAGCTGTAACTTTCTCTTTTACAACTTCTTTCCCTACGATTCCGCTTGGTCCATTTGTTAGAATCCAAGCTTGAGGATTTTTTTTGTATTTTTGTATCTCTTGATTTATAAAATCTTTGAGAATAACTTTTTCTCTTTTTTGATTTGAATTGAGTTCTTTTTTTGTATTTAAAGACTCATATTTTTCAACTCTTTCAGAAAAATTATTATTTGTTTTGACCATTATAGGTACACATTTTGGTTTAAGTATTTCACTTTTGTATTTGTTTTTTTGCATTTTTATTCCTCATATTTTTTAAGATATCCCTTGCAATCAGATACTTAAAAGGTGTTTTTTTGTTTCTCATTAATTAAATTTGAGATTTTTGTTTTTGTATTCCTCCTATGTACTTTATACAATTATTTAAATTAAAGTCAAATATATTTGAATTTAATTTAAATATATGTTATTATTTTTATAGATATTATATTTTAATTATAAAAATATGAATAATGGTGATTGAAAAGAATTAGAAAATTGATTAACTGATATAAAATTAGATGGATGAGGTGAGTTAATTGAAAATAATGATATTTATACAAGTGATTATGATATGTTGGTATGAGAGCTTGAAAAGAAAAGAAATGAGATTAATAAAATATTTTAATCTTGCTTTACAATAGATAAAAAACTTATAAAATAAATTTAATTTAATTTATAAGTTTTTTTTATGATAAAACTATCAAACTTTCCAATCAAAACACTTAAAACAAGACCTCAGATAAGTGATAATATTTCTACTGGTATTTTATTACAAGCAGGTTTTATTAGACAAACAATGGCTTGAGTATTTAATTATACAACTTTAGGCTTAAAGGTATTAAGAAATATTGAAAATATAGTTAGAGAAGAGATGAATAACTATTGAGCTTCAGAAATACTTATGTCAGGACTTTCTCCAATGGATATTTGGGAAAAAACTGGTAGAGCAGATATTGAAGAATATTTTAAAGTACCTACTTATGGTAGTAAAAATTATAGATTAAATCCTACTCATGAAGAAATAGTTGTTCCTTTGATGACAGAATTTATTAATTCATATAAAGATTCAGGAGCTTGCGTATATCAAATTCAAAATAAGTTTAGAAATGAAAAAAGAGCAAAATCATGACTTTTAAGGGGGAGAGAATTTCTTATGAAAGATGCTTATTCTTTTCATTTAACTGATGAAGAATTTGTTGAATATTATGAAGGTATGAAAAAAGTTTATATGAAAATTTTTGATAGATTAGATTTATTAAAGGATACATATATTACTTTAGCTGATGGTTGAGTTTTTACAGATAAATATTCTCATGAATTTCAAGTTGTTTTACCTATAGGAGAAGATGATATTTATATATGTGATGAATGTAATACTTCTCATAATAAAGAAATAATTGATTTAGATAAATGATTTGAATGTACTTCTTGTGAATCTAAAAATCATAGAATTGAAAAAGCTTCAGAAGTAGGGAATATATTTCCACTTGAAACAAAGTTTTCAAAACCTTTTGGAATGAGAAT
>JALSMB010000011.1 GCA_026988025.1 Candidatus Altimarinota bacterium
TTGAGTTTTAGATGGTCATATTTTTAGACACAGATGACTTAGAAAAGATAGGTTAATTTCGTTCGTTTCTTTGTGGCTTTATGAAAGAAATTTATAGATTTTTAGCACACTTATTTTATATTAGCCCGAAAATCTTTTTGGGAAAAACAAGGTTTGTTTATAATAATTCTATACGTAGTGAATTTTATGAAAATTTCCTACACAACGTGGTAAGTTTGTACAAATAATGTATTTAAAATATACATAATATTCCAAAAGAAAATAGTTTTTCTAAAACATTTCTAAAACATTCCATTGCAAAATTCTATACTTTCTCTATAATTCATAAAAATATTAAATTACATATAATAAAATGAAACAACAATTAGAAAACCTAAAAAATGAATTTATAGAAACTATTACAACTATTGATTCAACTGAAAAGCTTGAAATTCTAGAAAAAGAATTTCTTGGTAAAAAAGGTAAATTAAGTGAAATATTGAAAGGTATAAAAGATTTATCTAATGATGATAAAAAAATAATTTGACCTGAAGCTAATAAATTAAAAGTATTTATTTCAGGAGAAGTTGAAAAAAAACAAGCAGAACTAAAAGAAGCAAAATTTATTAAAATGATAGAGGAAGAAAAAATTGATGTAACTGCAGAATATCCTTCAAAAAATAAATGACATAGACATCCTATTAGTATTACTTCAAACTTATTAGAGGAAATATTTATTTCTCTTGGTTTTAAAATAGAAGATGGTCCACAAGTAGAAGATGAAACTCATAATTTTGATAAATTAAATATTCCAGATAATCATCCAGCTAGAGATGTTTGGGATACTTTTTGGGTAAGTGATGATATAAATAAAGATAAGGCTAGTGGTGAAAAAAATCTATTAAGAACTCATACTTCACCAGTTCAAATTAGAACAATGTTAAAATGAGAATTACCAATAAAAATAATAGTTCCAGGTAGGGTATTTAGATACGAACAAGAAGACGCTAGACATACTTGTAATTTCTATCAATTAGAATGACTTGTTGTTTGAAAAGGTGTTACATTTGGTGATCTTAAATGGACACTTGATACTGCTATGAAAAAATTACTTTGAGATTCAACAGAAGTTAGATTTAGACCTAGTATTTTTCCTTTTACTGAACCAAGTGCAGAAATAGATATAAGCTGTCAATTATGTAAATGAAGTGGACAAGTAAAATGACAAAATTGTAAAATGTGCTCAGCTACTGGTTGGGTAGAATTACTATGAGCTTGAATGGTTCATCCAAAAGTATTAACTGATGCAGGAATAGATCCTGAAGAATATTCTGGTTTTGCATTTTGAATGTGAATAGATAGAATTGCAGCTCAAAGATTTTGAGTAAGTTCGAGTAGAATGTTTTATCAATCAAAACTAAAATTAAATGAACAATTTTAAGAGATGAATATTCATCTCTTTTTAATTAATAATATAAGCAATGAATTTATTATTAAAAGAAATAAAACAATTTTCAAAACAAAACTGGTGGATTTATATATTATTTATAATTTCACTTTTTATCATATATAAAACAAATAGTTGAAGCTTATTGGAAGTTTCACTTGTATTTATGTTTCATTTCTTTTGAGATTTATGCGTAATGATGATGTGAGATTTTTATAGTAAAAATCAAGAAAAAAAAGCATTATATGCACAAATATGAAGTTTTATAATATTTTGACTTATATGAATATATGCATGATTAACCTCTGAAAAATGGAGTTATCTAGTTCCTCAATTATTATTCTTTTGGCCAATTATAAAATGATTTAACCCTAATTTAAAATGGTTAAATACTATTTTTATATCATCAATTTGAATAATAGTATTAATTTTGTATTATTATTTATGATTAATAACTAATTTTTCAACATTAGTTCAAATATTATGATTTATAATATTTCCAATTTCTTTAATAATAAAAAATAATAAATTAAAATATTTTTGAAATTTAATATGAATATTTCTTATTTTTACAGGTTCTTCATCAATGTTATATATATGATTTCTTGACTGAAATATTATATGAACAGATTTAAGTTATACATTACTACCTTTTACAGTATTTGTATATTATTTAAAATTAATTAAAAAATATATTTAAAATGATACTAGAATACCTTATGATTTTTTGATTATCAGTTATAACTTCTCTTTTCTTAATAATAGGATTTAGTAAGCTTTTTTATAAATTAAAAATTCTTGATAATCCTAAAAAATACTGACTAAAAAGAAATCCTATCCCCTATTCAATGTGAATAGTATTTTTTATATCATTTTTTATTATTAGTTTTTTATTTATAGATTATAATTATAAATTATGACTTATTTGGGTATTTTGATTTTTAATTACATGAATTAGCTATATTGACGACAGAGTAAATGTAAGCGCTAAAATTAGGTTAATATTACAAATATTAATATGAGCAACAATATGAGTAACATCTATAAAAATATGATATATAAGCAATATTTTTTGATGAATAGCAAATCTAGAAACTCATTACATAGAAATATTTAATTATACAATATACTTAATTCCATTATTTTTTACAATATTGTGGTATGTTTTTGTTTTTAATGCTCTAAATTGGACAGATTGAATACAGTGAAATACTTCATGATTATCTATAATATCATTTTTTATATTATTTTTATTATGAATAATTTTATTTAATAGAGACAATACAGAATTATTATTACAAAATGCTAAATTTATAATGTGAATATCTATTATTCTTGTATGAATTATTATACCATTTTGGTGGTATGATGTAAATCAAAAAATACTTATGTGAGATTCTGGTACAATGTTTTTAGGTTTTATGCTAGCGACACTTGCTATAATAGCTTGATGAAAAATAGCTACTGTATTAGTAGTATTTGGTATATATTCAGTAGATGCTATATATGTAATAATAAAAAGATTATTAAATAAAAAAAATCCATTAGAATGAGATTTTACTCATTTACATCATAGACTTTTAAAAATATGACTTTCAAAAAATAAAGTTTTAGCATTAGTTTATTCACTTTCATTTTTATTTTGATTAACTGCATTGTTTTTAGATAAAACATGAAAAATAATAGTTTTTCTTATAATAGTTGTAGTTGTTATATTTATCAATAAAATAGTTGAAACATTAATAATAAAAAAATAAAACACTTATTATGAAAAAAGTATTAATAAAAGCATTTACTCTAGTAGAATTAATAGTAGTAATATCAATAATGACATTAATAACTACATCAACTGTCTTTTATTTTGTAGATTTTGTTAAAAATAAAGAACTTACTCAAAAAATTAAAATAATAGAAAACCAATTAATAGATTTAGATAAAGACATTAAAAATTATAAAATATATGATTATGAAATTAATTTAAATATAAATACACTAAGTTGATGATATATTACATATTTAAATAATTTTGATATAGACTATAAACAAACAATTTCTTTAAATACATCAAATTGAAGTTGAACAATATCTATATCATGAACAGCAACTTCTTGAACTTGATTACTGAAATTATATAAAAAACAAAAATTATTCTTTACAAAAGAAATTTCAAATACATCAAGTTTTGATTTCCTTTTTAACACCGTTGAAAACTATAAAATAGCATCTACATTATCATGAGAAATATTAAATAATATAAATATAAATTATTTTACTAAAGATAATCTATATCCAGAAAGAAATAATAATATAAATTTAATAAAAATAAATACAAAAGAAGATAAAACATGAACAGCTATTTCGGAACTTATAATAACAAATGTTTGATGAAATAAAAAAATAACAGATTGAACTAGTGAATATGATGATATATTTCTATTTTTTGAAAATAATTGAGTAGAAAAATTTATAAAAATAACTAAATAAAAAATGAATATAGCTTTTTTTTGAACATGAGAATTCTCAAAAAATATTTTACAATGAATATTAACTGATTGAAGTATTGATGTCTGATTAGTTGTTTCTCAACCAGATAAACCAATTTGAAGAAAAAAAATAATCACTGCTACACCTATAAAAAAACTAGCATTAGAACAAAACATAAAAGTATTACAGCCAGAAAAGTTAAAAAATAATACTGATTTTTTTAAACAATTAGAATGATTTGATTTTATAGTTGTAGTTGCATATTGAAAAATAGTTCCAAATGAAGTACTTGATGCACCAAAATATTGATGTATAAATATCCATGGATCTATTCTTCCAGTTTATAGATGAGCAAGTCCTATACAAGAAGCAGTTAAAAATTGAGATTCTGAAACATGATTAACTATAATGTATATGTCAGAATGAATGGATGAAGGTGATATCTTAGACATAGAAAAAATTAATATAGACAAGTTAGACAAAACAGAAGATATATTTAAAAAATTTGAAAAAATAGGGTCTAAACTATTAATTGACACTTTAAATTGAATAGTAGATTGATCTATAAAATGACAAAAACAAGATGAAATAAAAGCAACATATTGTAGTAAAATTTCTAAAGAAGATTGAGAAGTAAATATTAAATCAGACACATGAAAAGATATATTTAATAAATACAAAGCATATAGTAACTGGCCTTGAATTTATATATATTTTAAAAATAAAAAATTAAATCTAGAAAATATAGAGTTAATAGAAAATGATACTAATTGAAAAGTATGAGAAGTTATTAAAATTGATAAAAATAACATTTGAATAATTACTTTTGATAATAAAATATTATTATTAAGACAAGTTAAACTTGAATGAAAAAAGAGTATGAATATACTTTCATTTATAAATTGAAATAAAGATTTTTTAGAACATAAATTTTAAAACATGCTAAATATTGCATTAAATACATTTAAAGAAATAGTAAGAAATAAATTTTTATATTTAATTCTATTTTTCGCATTTATTTTTATATTATTTTCTGTCTTATTATGACAATTAACAATATGAGATGATAATAAAATTATAGTTGATTTTTGATTAGCTATGATAGAAATATTCTGATTAGTTTGAGTATTATTTGTTGGTTCACAACTACTTTTCAATGAAATAGAATGAAAAACTATATTCTTAATACTTAGTAAACCTATAAAAAGATATGAATTTATATTAGGAAAATTTTTCTGATTTAGTTGAACTATATTATTAATAATGTTATTACAATCAATATTATTTTTAACAGTACTATTACTTAAAGATATAGAAATAACTACATTAATTTTATTTTCTCTATTATTTACTTTTTTTAAATTAGAAATATTATTAGGTTTAGTATTTTTCTTTTCTACATTTATGTCTAATATATTAACTATATTAGTTTCACTAAGTATTTATTTTTTAAGTCATAGTTATTCTATCTTATTAGATATGGCAAATAGATCTAAAAATCAAATACTTATATATTTAACAGAATGAATCCAATTAATACTTCCTCCATTTCAAGCATTAAATATAAAAGATATAATCTGAAGTTTTTCAGATTTTACTTATAAATTTTTCTTATTTAATAGTTTTTATTCAATAGCTTATTTAATTTGTATATTATACTTAACTGTACTTATATTTAATAAAAAGAAATTTGAAAACTAGAAATTTGACTTATATATATTTTTCATTAAAATAATAATCTTAAAATACTATTAAATTATTATTATGAAAATAGAAAACATAAATATACTAGAAACAATTAAGGACTTATATCCAAATATTGAGGAAAAAGATACAAATTTAACTGATTTAGTTAATCAAATAATATCAAATATAAGAACTTTAAATCCAAATAATTTAAAGATTACAGAATGACAAATTACTTCATGTATAAAAACAACAGTAGGAAAAGCGTTAGAAATATTAGATAATTAATAATTTATGAATAAGCATAAACTATATAATTTATGAATAAATTCAAAATTAGATTCCAAAATAATTGAAAAAATACTACTAAAAATAACTGGCCTTTCTAAAAGCCAGTTATTTTTACTTGATGAAATAGATGATATATATAAAAAAGATATAGAAAAAGCTATTAATAAACTAAAAAACTGAGAACCATTAGAATACATTATAAATAATTCAGAATTTTATTCTTTAGATTTCTATGTTAATTCAAAAGTTTTAATACCAAGAGATGATACTGAAATAATGGTAGATAAGACAATTGAAACTATAATAAATTATGATTGAATAACGTTAATAGATGTTTGAACTGGTAGTAGTTGTATTCCAATATCAATATTAGAAAATACAAATAAAATTAATAATTGTTATGTAATAGATATATCTAAAAATGCATTAGAAGTAAGTAAAAAAAATATAACTAGATTTAAATTAGAAAAAAAAATAAAACAGATTAATTGAGATTTAATAAAAGAAATACTTTGAAATAAAAAATATGAATTAAATGGAAACTTAATAATTACAGCAAATTTACCATATATAAAAAATAATGATTTTGGAAATATAGACAAAGAAACAATAGAATTTGAACCAGCATTAGCATTATATGGATGAAAAAATACAGGATTTGAATTATATGAACAACTAATTAATCAATGTTTTCAATTAAAAAAGGTCAATAATTTAAATACAATTATTTTATTTATAGAAATAGGATTTGATCAAAAACAATATAGTGAGAATTATTTAAAAAATTTAAATTTAAAATTTGAAATCTTTAAAGATAATTGAAATATTGATAGATGTATAAAGATAGAATTCTAGAATTCTATTTTTTATTTTGAAAAAAGAATAAAAAATGTTAAAATAATATAGTAATAATTAACTTTACCTAAAAACTATGTGAATAGAAGATTATTCTCCAGACATAGATTCATCTGAATGAGTATCAAACTCATCTGAAACAGCTAAAGATTCTAGTGAAAAATATAAAGAATCCTCTAAAAAAGCACAAGCAAAAGTTTCAAAAACAAGGAAGGATGAAAAAAAAGCCAAAAAATATGATTTTTTATTGGCTGGTTTTTTGGTAAAAATAATTGTAGATAAAAAATATGATTCAATATTAGATACACTTTTTCCATCTATTCATGAATGATATCCATCAAATTTTATACTATGAATATTATCATTAATAAATACAGATATAAGTGATAAAATAAGAGGAGTTTCTAATAAATGATTAATAAAGTTTGATTATAATATTAATAATATAACTCAAGAGTTTAATGATAGTAAAATAGATCCAGAAATAAAAAGTAGAATAAATTATTGGGTTGAAGATATAACAGATAGTGTTACTTTAGAATATTCAAGCATTCAAACACAAAAATTAAAAGAACTTTTAATAAAAGATGAAAATATTTTATTAATATATACAAGTAAAGTATTTAGCTTTTTTTTAAAAGAGTTAAATATTAATATTACAAAATCAAAATCAAATAATATTAGTAATTTTATTTTATCAGAAGTGAAAAAATCTATTGATAAATTAAAAATTCAAAATATATAAAATAAAAGCATAAAATATCATCATTTTATGCTTTTATTGTGCCAAAAAAAACATTTGACTTATAAAAACTAATAAGTAAAATCCTCGCACAAACCAAAAAGTAGTCTATTTAACTTATTATTTCCTTTAAAATAGGGACAATGTGTAAATGGATTATATTTGAGTTTTTAAACAAAATATTTTTAAATTTTAATATTATTTACGATGGCTAAAGTAACTCCTTTAGATAAGATCAGAAATATTGGTATTATAGCCCATATTGATGCTGGTAAAACTACTGCTACTGAAAGAATTTTATTTTATACAGGTAGAATTCATAAAATTGGTGAAACTCATGATGGTGAAGGTACAATGGATTGGATGGAACAAGAACAAGAAAGAGGTATTACAATTACTTCTGCTGCAACTACATGTTTCTGGAAAGGTCATCAAATAAATATAATCGATACTCCTGGTCATGTGGATTTTACAATTGAAGTAGAAAGATCTCTTAGAGTTCTTGATGGTTGAGTTGCTGTATTTGATGGTTCACAATGAGTTGAACCTCAATCAGAAACTGTTTGGAAACAAGCTGATAAATATGAAGTACCTAGAATCTGTTTTGTTAATAAAATGGATAAAATGGGTGGTGATTTTGAAATGTCTATTGATACAATTAAAAAAAGATTAGCTTGAGATAAAGTTGTTGCTATTCAATACCCTATTGGGGCTGCTGAAACTTTTGAATGAATAGTTGATCTTGTAGAAATGAAAGCTTTTCACTTTGAATGAAATGATGGTGAAAAAATTACTGAAATTGATATACCAGCTGATATCAAAGATAGATGTCAAGAATTAAGAGATGATATGGTTGAAAAAGTTGCTTCTCAAGATGATGCTTTAATGGATATTTATTTTGAAAATGGTACTTTAGAAATTGCTGATATTAAAAAAGGTTTAAGAAAAGCTGTAAGTAATAATGAATTATATGCTGTAGTTTGTGGATCAGCTCTTCAAAATATAGGGGTTCAAATGGTTATTGATGCTGCTGTTGAATACTTACCTTCTCCAATTGATGTAAATGATGCAATGATTGATTGTAAAGATCTTGATACTAAAGAAACATTTAAACAAATTCCAGTTTCTAATGATTCTTCTCTAGCTGCAATTGCATTTAAAATTGCAACTGATCCATTTGTAGGTAGATTAACATTTACAAGAGTTTATACAGGTACACTTAAATCTGGTACATATATATATAATTCTACTACTGGTACTAAAGAAAGAGTTGGTAGATTATTACAAATGCATGCAAATGATAGAGTGGAAATTCAAGAAATTCCTGCTGGTAACATAGGTGCAATTATTGGTCTTAAAAATACTAAAACTGGTGATACTCTATGTGATATTAATGATAAATTCTTAGTTGAAGCTATAGAATTTCCAAAACCAGTTATATCAATTTCAGTTGAACCTAAATCTAAAGCTGATCAAGAAAAAATGGGTATGGCATTATCTAAATTAGCTGAAGAAGATCCTTCATTTAATGTTGCTACTGATCCTGAAAGTGCTCAAACTATTATTTCTGGTATGGGTGAACTTCATCTTGATATCATTGTTGATAGAATGAGAAGAGAATTTTCTGTAGAATGTAATGTTGGTGAACCACAAGTATCTTACAGAGAAACACTTAAAAAAGTTGCTGAAAAAGTAGAACATAAATTTTCTAAACAAACTTGAGGTAGAGGTCAGTATGGACATGTTGTTATCACTTTCGAACCATATAAAGAAATGGATGAAGAAGATATCAAAAATGAACTTAAAGAAAAACCAACTAATAAATTTGTTAATGCTATTATTGGTGGTACTATTCCTAAAGAATATATCCCAGGTGTACAAAAAGGTTTAAATGAATCATATGCAAGAGGTTTTGTTGCTGGTTATCCAATGGTTGATATTAAAGCTACTCTAACATTTGGTTCGTTCCATGAAGTTGATTCATCTGAATTATCATTTAAATTAGCTGCTGGTAAAGCATTTACTGAAGCATGTAGAAAAGCTCAAGCTGCTTTACTTGAACCAATAATGAAAGTTGAAGTTAATACTCCAGAAGAATATATGGGTGATGTTATCGGTCAAATTAATAGTAAAAGAGGTAGAATTGAAGAAATGGGTGATAGAGGACAAGCTAAAATTATTACAGCTTTCGTTCCATTATCAGAAATGTTTGGATACATGACTGATTTAAGATCTGCATCTCAAGGTAGAGCTACATATGCAATGGAATTCGATCATTACGAAGAAGTTCCAACAAATGTTGCTACTAAAATTAGAGAAGATAGAGGTTTCGTTCTTCCAGAAGAAGATTAATCAATTATCTTTACAAAATAAAAAAACAATTACTAATATTAGTAATTGTTTTTTTATTGCTTTTTTTCAAAAATCCTTAGTATAAATAGTACTTACAATAGGAAATGTAAGTAATAAAAAGTTAACAAAAAATACTATTTAATAAATAGTATATTATACAAAATTAAGTCTTTAAAAGACATTCCAAATTAATTCTATAATCAAATATGACAACGATATTTTTATAGAGATTAATATAAATCATAACATAATCTGATTTGTAAACATATGTATTTAATACATATATTTTTAGAGAAACTGATTTTATTATATAGCTATAAATAGCTAATTTTACATAATAAATCATATTAAAATGAATAATGCAATAACATTAATTTTTGCATGAGTTATTTTTTGAATGTCTTTATCTGTAGTTTTATTTTATATTTGGGAAAATAGAAAAACAAATAAAGCAACTGATAAAGCAGAAAATATACTTAAAAATGCAGAACAAAAAAAAGATAAAATTCTAGAAGAAGCTAGAAAGGAAAGTAATGAAATAATAAATAAATCTGAAAAAATAGAAGAGAGGATTCTTGAAAGAGAAGAAAAAATTCAATCTAGATTAGAATTAATAGAAGAAAAACAAGATAAAATCTTACAAAGAGAAGATAATTTAAGAGAACAAAAAGAGCAATTAGAAAATACAAAAATAGAACTTGATTGAAAATTATCAGAAATAGCTAAATTGACTGAGTCAGAAGCTAAAGATATATTTTTAAAACAAATAAAAGATAAATTTTCAGAAGATTGAATAGAAGTAATAAAAAAATATAAGAAAAAAATTGAAAGTGATAAAAAAGAAATTTCTAGAGATATTATACTTAAATCTATCCAACAATATGCAGGTGATGTAACAAGTGAAGTAACTACTACACTTATACCAATACCTTCTGATGATATAAAAGGTAAACTTATTGGTAAAGAAGGTAGAAATATTACTGCTTTTGAAAGAGCTGCTTGAGTTGCATTAATTATTGATGATACACCAGATACAGTATTTATTTCTGCATTTGATTTGTATAGAAGATATGTTGCTAAAAAATCATTAGAAAAACTTATAGAAGATGGTAGAATTCAACCAGCCAGAATTGAAGAAGTAGTTAAACAAACTGAAGAGGATGCTGCTACATTATTAAAAGAATTAGGAACTAAAGTAACTGAGGAATTATGAATAAGAAACCTTCCTGATGAAATAATTCCAGTAATTGGTAAATTAAGATTTAGAACTAGTTATGGTCAAAATATTATAAAACACTCTAAGGAGGTTGCTATAATAGCAGAAGCACTTGCAAAAGAACTTTGAGCAGATCCATATATATGTAAAGTAGGTTGATTACTTCATGATATAGGTAAAGCCTTAGATCAAGATCTTGAATGAACACATCCAGAAATAGGTTGAGTATTAGCTAAAAAATATAAACTAGACCCTAAATTGGTAGATATGATTGAAAACCATCATGGTGAACAATTTAGTATCTCTTTAGAAGCAGCTATAGTTCAAGTTGCTGATGCAATATCATCTGTAAGACCTTGAGCTAGAAGAGAAGTTATTCAGGATTATTTGAAAAGAGTACAAGAAATGGAAGCATTAGTTCAAAGCTTTTCATGAGTTGATAAAGCTTATGCATTGTCTGCTGGTAGAGAAATAAGAGTGTTTGTAAATGCAAAAACAATTTCAGATATTGAAGCTGCAGAATTAGCTAAAGATATTGCTGATAATATTCATGAAAAATTATCATACCCTGGTGAGGTTAAGGTAAACTTAATTAGAGAAACTAGAGTAATTGAAGTTGCAAAATAATTAGATAATGAACTAATTGACAATTACGAATTATGAGTATTATTAAATTAATATATAATTCGTAATTTTTTATAACTAAACAAAAATAATATGTACAATGCAAGTGATTTAAAAGTAGGTAAAAAATTTATAATGGATGATGCTCCTTATGAAGTAGTAAGTTATGCACAAAAAGTTATGGGAAGAGGTGGTTCTATTATAAATATCAAAGCTAGAAATTTATTAACAGGTTCTAATATTCCAAAAACATTTTCAGACCACGATAGATTTCCACCAGCAGATATAACAAATAATGAATATGACTATTTATATAATGATGGTACAAATTATTATTTTATGAATAATACTACTTTTGAACAAGTAGAAATAGAAAAAAAAGCTCTAGATTGAGCAGAATTATTTTTACAAGATTGAGATAAAGTTTTATTACAAGAATTTAATTGAAACCCTATAAATGTAAATTTAGATCCTACTTGTACTCTTGAAGTAACTGAAACACCTCCTGGAGAAAAAGGTGATACAGCTACTGGAGGTAAAAAACCAGCAACTTTAACTACATGATTAGTTATTCAAGTTCCTTTATTTGTAAAGGTTTGAGATAAATTAATTATAGATACTAGAACTAAAGAATATAGAAGTAGAGCATAATTATGGAAAAGACATTAATAATACTAAAACCTTCTATTCCTGAATCAGAAAAAAACAGTATATCAATTTCAAAAGAAAAATTTCAAAAAATCTTTCTAAGAATTATTAAAATAAAATGATTCATAATAGATGATAAAAAAGAAGGTGTAATAAATAAAAATACTGCAATAGAACATTATGCAGAAAAAAAAGAACACCCTCTTTTTAATGATGTTATAAAATATATAACTTCTGATATCTCAATAATACTATCTATTAGCTGAAATGAAGCTATAAAAGACGTTAGATCTATAGCTTTAAAAATGAGAAAAAAATATATATGACAATCTAAATTATATAATTTAATACATTCTTCTGATTCAAAACATGAATCAGATAGAGAACATAATATACATTTTTGAGTAAACAAAAAGCATTGCTAAAAAAGCATTGCTTTTTTTTATTAAAAATATAAAATAAATATAAATTTATACATATAATACATATTTATGTTTCCTTTCTTTGAACCTATTAATTGATTTTTAATATATACATTTTGATTAACTATAACACTATGTTTTTTTGCATTTTTATGGATGTTAAAAAAATTATCTGTTAGATTTTGATATGATTATTTAATCTTCAAAAAAAATATCTTATGGTTTTTCTTAGGTGTATTTTTCTTTTCTAGATTATTTTATGTAATATGAAAATGGAATGATTTAAAATATATAACAAATCCATTTGAATTTTTTATAATGAATGATTATAATTTTTCATTAGCATGAGCAATATTTTGATTTTTGACAGTTTTATATATAACAACCAAAATAAGAAAAGAAAAATTGAACAAATTTATAGATTGACTTGCTATATCATTATTTTTTATATTATTTATTGGTTTTATTTGAGCATTATTTTGATGACAAGTGTATTGAAGAGAAACATTTTATTGAATAGAAATACTATATACACATCCTTATTCTCCCGTTCCATTTCAGGTACCAGTTTTTCCTCTACCTATAATTTACTCTATATTATTCTTTATTCTTTTTTCAGTTTCATATATAAGTTCAATGTATGTACATATTAAATGATTAATTTGATATGTATGACTTATAATTATGTCATCTATATTTATAATATTTGAATTTTTTAGCTGAAAATATGACATATTTAGAGATAGTCCTATATGAATAAATTTAATGCAGATATTTTCAATATTTTTTATTATATTTTGTATTTATAGATTAATCATTGTCTTCAATGATAATGAAAGTAAAGAACAAACAATATTAAACTAATAAATATGTTAACAAAAAATTTAATATTTATATATAGTTGAATTTCTTTTATTATATGAATATTTATAAATAATCTAACAAAAGATTATAAGACATCACTCCTAGTACTACTGATTTTAGTAGTGCTTTTTTTGTGATATTATTTATTAACTAAAAAATATATAAAATTAATTATTTTTATATTTCTTTCTATAGTATTATGAATATGAATTTCTCAAAATAACTTAAATAATATTAACTTAAATAATAATATATTAAAACCCTACTATAATAATAAATCAATAAATATTGTAATTCAAATAGCGTCAATAAATAAGATAAATAATTTTGATATTGAATACAAATGAATATTAAAATCAATATGAAAACAAAAAATAAAAACCAAAATATATTCTATTGTTAAAATAAATAAAAATTATATTTTAAAAAAATGAGATGTAATTCAAACAGATGCTAAATTGTATGAATTAGAAAATTTCAATTGATTTTCTTATAAAGATTATATGTTATCTAAAAATATATATTTTAAAGTTAATATTTTTAATTTTGAAATTATTAAAAACATAAAATTAAATATAATAGAAAGTAAAATAATAGAGTTAAGAAAAATTATTCTAAGTGCAATATATGAAATATATCCAAAAGAAGAAGCAATATTCTTATGATGAATACTTATATGAGCAAGAGAATCATTACCAAGTCAACTAAAAACTGATTTCAATAACTCTTGATTAACACATTTTATAGCTGTTTCTTGATTTAATATAACAATATTAATTATATTTATATCATTTATAACTAAATATACTCCTACATGGTTTAAAACCATAATAATAACTGCTTTTATAGTCTTTTTTACTATTTTAGTATGAGATACAGCACCAGTTATTAGAGCTTCTATAATGTGATTAATTTGATATTATATTTTAATTTCATGAAGACAATGAAATATATTATCAATCATAATATTAACAGCTATTATTATGATTATAATATCACCCTATAGTTTAAATTATGATATATCATTACATCTCAGTTTTTTAGCAGTATTATGAATTATTTATTCACAAAAATTCTTTGAAAAAATATTTTATTTTCTTCCTAATTTTTTAGAAATTAAAACAGCATTTACATTAACTTTATCAGCATTAGTTTTTACATTACCTATAATGATATTTAGTTTTGGTCAAGTGTCTATATTAGCTCCTTTCAGTAATGTAGCTGTTACCTGGACTATACCATTAGCTATGATTTTTGGATTTATTTCTGTAATTGTCTATATTGTCTATCCTTTTATATGAATAATATTATGATACATAACCTGGATTTTCTTAAAATGGGATATTATGGTTGTACATTTCTTTTGAAATTTAGAATGGTCATTATTAAAAATTGATGTATGAATATATAAAACTCATTTAGAAATACTATATTTTATTATTTTAATTTTTTTAATAATTTGGTTTAGAAAAAAAGAAACAAATTAATTTGTTTCTTTTAATCACTCTTTTGGTTCATCTGATATTTTATCAATTTTTCAAGATTCAAACACCTCTCAGACATTTAATTCATCAGCTTCATTTATAATTACATCTTTTTGTTTATCTAACTTTTTAAATTCATCTGTATTATTATTTTTTAATGCTAACTGAATTTTTTGCTCTAATATATTTGCATCACTAATTAATTCTTTTTTCCTTTTACCTTTATATAATTTTAAAGAATCTTTTGCTCATAATTTTCATTCAGAACTAAAAGCTAGATAATATAAGCTATTAATTCATTCTAATTGTTTCTTTAAATTTCAAGAATCTATATTTACAATTGCAGTTTTATAAGTTTGAGAATCTATTTTTATATTTTTTACTTTATTTAAAATTTCATTTTTTCACATTTCTATTGCAACAGATAAATTTTTTTGTTTATCTATATTTCAATCTTTTCAAGGTATATCAATATAGTTACTTCATATAATATTTAATACTCAATCATCAAATCAATTATCTCACATTTCCTTATTAAATTCATCAAACTCTGAAATATCTTTTATAATATCTCACAAATTTGAAATATTCTGCATTTTATTATCTCATTCTAAATTAACTAATAATCAATTTAACATTTCTTTATCCTCTGAATTCAATCAGTCAATAGTATTAATATCTATTTTTCACTCTTCATTTAAAGATAAATTATTTGAATTAATATTATTTTCTTCTAAATAATTTTTTACTAATGGATACTCGTTAGTTTTTTTTATTTTATCATTATTTAATTTTTCTTGATATTCTTCTTCAGTTCAAGTTCATTCCATATGATCAACTCAAGCAATATTTTCATTTATTACTTGATCTTCTGTTAATTGATTTTTCATTAAATCTTCATGCATTTCTTCTCATGATATATAATTATCTCATTCTTGAATTCAAGCTACTCAAATATCATTTCATCATTCAACAGTAGATTCTTTTTCATTAATTTGATCTAATACATCAGGATTTTCATTAGAATTATTAAAATCTCAAAATAAAGATCTTAATTCATCTTTTGTTTCTTCTAATGGTTTATCTAGTGGTTTATTATATTCATTATTATCTTGTTCTATTTTTTCTCTATCTCAAAGTTGAGGTTCAGGAATTCAATCTATAATTGACATAATTTTTATTTATAAAAAAATAATTACTAATATTTTATCATATTAGTAATTATTTTGTCAAATTATGACTTAATCTTCAAATCCGTCAGGAGTTTTTTCTCAAAATTTAGTAGCTTGTTCATATACATTAGCTATTTCAAAAAGCTTTTGTTCTTCTAGTCTTGGAGTCAGTATTTGTAATCATACTGGTAATAATTCTTTTTCAGAATCAGTACTTTCAGCAAAACCACATGGAACTGATATACCTGGTAGTCAAGCTAGTGAAGCAGGTATAGTATAAGCATCACTTAAATACATTTTAACTGGATCATCTATTTTTTCTCATGTTTTCCATGCAACACTTGGTGCTACTGGTGATATAATAGCATCAACTTCTTCAAAAGCTTTATTAAAATCTTCTATAATAAGTGTTCTTACTTGTGTAGCTTTTTTAAAATAAGCATCATAATATCAAGCTGATAACACATATGATCATAAAACTATTCTTCTTTTAGCTTCATCACCAAATCATTCTTCCCTATTATTAATAAATAATTCATCTGTAGAAGCATATGATTTTTCTGAATTATGACCAAATCTAATACCATCATATCTTGATAAATTTGTAGAAACCTCAGCTGGCATTATTATATAATAAGTAGCAATTGCATATTTAGTCATTGGCAGACTTACTTCTTTTATTTCAGCTCATAATTCTTTCATTTTTTCAATAGCTTCTTCTATTCTAGCTTTTACTCATTCATCAAGTCATTCTTCAAAATATTCTTTTGGTATACCTATTTTCATTCATTTTAAATCTTTAGTTTCCCAAATTTTTGAATCTATAACATCTTTACCTGAAATTGATGTACTTTCTCTAGAATCTTCACCATTCATAATATTATATAAAATAGCTGAATCTTTTACAGTTTTTGTAAGTGTTCATGGACAATCCAAACTTGAAGCCATTGCCATAGTACCATATCTAGAATTTCTACCATAACTAGGTTTAAATCAAACAATACCACACATTGAAGCAGGTTGTCTGATACTTCAACCTGTATCAGTTCAAAGTGCAGCAGGAGCTAATCAAGCAGCAACACAAGAAGCTGAACCTCAACTTGAACCACCTGGTATTCTATCTGTTCCCCAAGGATTTTTAGTAATATCAAAAGCAGACGATTCACTAGTAGAACCCATAGCAAATTCATCCATATTTACTTTTCATAAACTACTCATTCAAGATTGTTTTAAGTTTTCTATAACAGCAGAATCATATGGTGGAATAAAATCTTTAAGCATATTTGATGCACAAGTAGTTGGTACTCATATTTCACAAAATATATCTTTTATAGCTAAAGGTACTCAAGCTAATTCTCATTCAGTATTATTTAAACCATTTTTATTTATATAATTAAATGATTTTATTTTATCGTCATATTTTTTTATTCTATTTTGATAATAATCAAATACTTCTTCTTTATTAGTTTCTCAACTTTTTATTTTACTTATAATTTCTTCTAAACTTAAATCTTTAAAGTTCATATTTTATTGTTAATTTTAAATTTTATGTAGTATAATCAAAAAATAGGTTTTTAAAAGAAAAAACCTCCAAAATTTGGAGGTTTTTTCTTTATTCTAATTATGCTTTTTTAACTTCTTTTAATCTAGCAGCTTTACCAGTAAGATTTCTAATAAATTTAATAGATTTTCTTCTAACTTTAAATTGTCTAATAATATCTATTTGTTTAATAGTTGGAGAATGTATAGCAAATACTTTTTCAACACCAAATGCTCCAATTTTTCTTCTAACTGTTATAGTATTTTCTAAAGCAGATTTTCAAGCAGTTTTAATAACTAAACCTTTAAATTTTTGAATTCTTTCTTTAGAACCTTCTTTAATTATTTGATGTACTTCAATTTCCATACCAGTTTTAATTTGTTCTCTACCTTCTTGTAAAAATCCTTCTTGTATTGTTTTTATTAATGCAGAATTTGACATAATAATATATATTAAAAATAAATTTCCTTTTTGGAATTGCGCATATCATATAATAAAATATTAAAAATGCAAATTTATTTTGCATAAAAAATATAAATATAGTAAAATATAAACATATATTAATTAATATTCAATAAATGGATTTTAAAGAACTAAAAGAAAAAGCATTAAAATTAAAAGAAAAAGCATCTGAACAAACACAGAAAGCTATAAATTATGGTGCTACTAAATTAACAGAATCTAATTTAACAATAGATAAAAAAGAAGATATTGATTTATTGATAAAAAAATCTAAGACAACAAAATTTAAAAATAAAGAAACATGAATCGAAAAAGAATATAAACATAAATCTATTATTATATTCGCAGATGAATGATCTGATTTTTTTAAAAAAGCATTATATATACTTCCTGTTATATCAGCAAAAGCATTCACACAAAATATATCAGTTAAGTTAGCAAAATCTAAAATAAAAGAAATAAAATTATCAGACTATAATGTAAAAGCTAAATCATTACCATGTTTAGTAGTATTTGAAGAGGAAAAAATTCTTAAAACTATTGAGTGAACACAAAACATATTAAAACTTGTAAAATCTTTTGATTTAGATATAAATAAACAAATAGATGAATTTAAAATCTAATAATAAAAATTATGACATTAACTATTTTAGACATACTATATATAGTACTTATAACTTTTTGATCAATAATATGAACTTTATTAGTACTAGTATTAATAAGAGTTTATAAAATACTATGACCAATGATAGAAATGTTAGAATTATATAACAAAATGAAATCTATATTTCAAGCATATGCAAATATTCCTGAAATAATAAAAAATAAAGTTTCAGAAACATTAAATAAAAAGGATTAAGTAAATAATTTACTTAATCCTTTTTATTTCTTTTTGGATTTCACTATTAATTAAATCATTTTGTAAATGAAATACAGTATTTATAAATGATCCTATAAAAAATGTAGAATATATTGATATTAAAAATAATATAAAAAATCAAATTTTCTTTATTATATTACCTTTATTACAAATTTGTTTTTCTTTTAAATAATATTTTTTATATAATGAATATATTATCTTTCATAAAATAATTAAAAATACTATAATTGTTATATAAAAATAAACAAAATTAATATATACACTCCATTTAGCTTCTGAAACTATTATATTATCTCCTATATTTAATAAATAAATCGTAAATACAAGAAATATTGTAAATATAATATAATAAATTTTATTCATAAGTTTTTTAATTATTTATTAAAATAGAAGTTAATTTAAAATTAACTTCTAAAAATATCCAAAATCAGTGCCAAAAACTGTACCATGCGTTATATAAATATTTAACACCATTTGCAAAATCTTGACCTGCTTCTTGTCCTGTATATGCCTGAGCAGCTGTTCCTAAAATTAAAACACCTGCAATAATTAATGATTTAGATCTTTTCATCTAAACTCCTTTTTATTTATTTGCCTTTTATAGCTTTCATAGTATATATATATATATATATATTGTCAATTTATTTTTCCTATTTTAAATTTATGTCAAAAATAATAAAACTTGATAAAAACTTAGCTAATCAAATAGCAGCTTGAGAAGTAGTAGAAAGGCCTTATTCTGTTGTTAAAGAATTAATAGAAAATAGTATTGATGCAAAAGCTGATAATATAATAATAGAAATAGAAAATTGAGGAATAGACAAAATTATTATTAGTGATAATTGAGAATGAATAGAAAAAGAAGATTTGCCTTTAGTAATAGAAAAATATACTACTTCAAAAATCAAAAATCTAGATGATTTATATAATATAATGACTTTTTGATTTAGGTGAGAAGCTATATCATCTATATCATCTGTATCAGATATGGAAATAATTTCAAAAAATATAAATGAAAATTTTTGAAATAAATTAGAAATAATATGATGAGATATTTCAAATATAGAAACATATCCAATTGAAAACTGAACAAAAATAATAGTAAAAAATCTATTTTATAATACACCTGCTAGGCTTAATTATCTTAAAAAACCTAGAACAGAATATAATCATATATTAAATTTTTTACAACAAATAGCATTATCTTATCCTAAGATCTGATTTGAATTTATATCTGAATGAAAACAAATATTTAAATATTCTAAAAACCAAGATTTAAAAACAAGAATATATGAAATTTATTGAAATGAATTTGCTGAAAATTTAATAAAAATAGATTTTAATATGCAATGAATAAATATTTCATGATATATCTCTGATCCAAAAATAAGTTTTTCTAATAAAAATAGACAATCATTATTTGTAAATAATAGAGTTATAAAATCACCTTTAATATTAAAAGCAATAAATGATGCTTATAATAGATTTATTCCTCATAATATGAATCCGTGATATGTTTTAAATCTAAAAATAGATCCAACTCAAGTAGATGTAAATGTTCACCCTAGAAAATCTGAAGTAAGATTTGCTAATGAACAAAGTATTTTTAGAGCAATTTATCATAGTATACATGATAATCTTGAAAAAGTAAGTTTAGTAACCTCATCCCAACCATCTCCTTCAGAGGATAGGGAGCAAGTACAAAATAATATAAGCTCAGCTAATGAAGAGAAAATTCAAGTGTGAAGTTGAAATTTTGGTTATACAGGTTCTTGAACAAAATTTAAAGCTTATTCTCCTTATACAGATAAATCTCCAAATATAAATCAAACTAAAATAAATGATTCTATAAATTTTTCAAAATCTATTTTGAATGATAATTTTTCAAAAATAGAAAATGAAAATATTTTAGAAAAATCAAATGATTTACATGATACTGCATTATGAAAAATAATATGACAAGCTCATAATTCATATATAATAGTAGAAACAAATGATTGAATAAAATTTTTAGATCAGCATGCTCTAGCAGAAAGAATTATTTATGAAAAACTTATAAATAATGATTATGGACATAATAGACAATGACTACTAATATGAGAAAGTATATCTTTAACTCCTAAGGAAATAGATATACTTGAATCAAATAAAAATATATTTTTAGATATGTGATTTGATTTTGAAGTAATGCCTTTAAATATAGTAATAATAAACTGAATACCTGATTTCATAAAAAAAGAAAATATTTCAAATATATTTATATGAATAATAGAAGATATATGAAATCATAAATTTACTAAATCTACTACATTAGAAGAAGTTAAAAATAAAATTTTTGCATATACTGCATGTAGATCAGCTATTAAATTTTGACATAAATTAAGTCTTTTTGAAATGAATAAATTATTAAATGATTCAACTCTAGATTATTCAGCCACATGTCCACATTGAAGACCTGTAATTTTTGAAATAAATTTAGAAGAATTAAAAAATAAATATGAAAGATAAAAAAATCTATAAGAAAATAATTTTCTTATAGATTTTTTTTATTTAAATATCAAATGGTATCCCCGACAAGGATCGAACTTGTGTCTACCCCTTAGGAGGGGGTTATTCTTCCACTGAACTACGGAGACTAAAAAGTTCCTAAAGTTTAATAATTTTTAGGAACTTTTCAAGTTAAACTTGTATAAACCATATAACACCAGCTAAAACTAATAAAATCACTACAAAAACTATTAAAATAGTATTAGATGTTTTTTCATATTTTAGCTCTGAAGATAGCTTTTCTTTTTCTTTTTCTAAAAGCTCAACTTCTTTTGCTAATCATGTTTTTGATTCTTCTAACAAATATTGAGATTTTTTGAAATCAAGTAATGAAACAGAATTTTTAGCTACTTCTTCTGCTTTTCAAACTCTCATTGCTAAATTTTGAATTATTTCATCTTTTTTTATTAATTCCTCTTTTAAATCTTTATAAATTAATCATAAAGTTCATGAAACATTTTCATCATTTCTAACTATTTGTTTTTCTTCTGTCTTATTTATATTTTCAACTATTTTTGGTTCTACAATTACTTCTTGTTTTTTATTTCAATTTCACATTAAATTTTCTACATCTGATCATTTAACATAAACAACTTTTCATTCTTTTTTAGCTCTAAGTTTTCAAGCTTTTATATATCTATCAACTGAACGAGTAGATATTCACATTTTATCAGCAGCTTCTTGTCTTGTATATTTATACATAATAGACATATTTTAAAAATTAATTGTCTATAATCTACTTTTATTTGCTAATTAATCAAGTTTTTTAATATTTTAACTTTGACAAAGTTATTTTTTTA
>JALSMB010000012.1 GCA_026988025.1 Candidatus Altimarinota bacterium
AAATAGATCTTGACCTATCTGAACAATTGAACTTATGTTTCAAAAAAATAATCAAAAATTTGTACAAATTGAAAAAAATATTCATTTACCAGAAGATTATTAATTAAAAAAAGAAGAAATTAAATTTCTTCTTTTTTTTCTATTTCACCTAAACTAGGTCTTTTATTTAAATCATCTTTAAACTCCAATTTAATATCTTCTATCGTTTTTTTAGTTGATTCAAAACTTTCTGTTGTTACTAATCTTTTTCTATATTTTTTTACTCAAGGAAAGTTTTTTAAATATTGTACTAAATGTTTTCTTATTTCTAGATTTCACTTATGTTCTCATTTTGATTCTACAAGTTTTAATGCATGAAATTCCATTTGATTTAATATTTCTAATAATGTTGGATGTTGGTCTCATGGTAAAAAACACCAAGGATTTCAAAAACTTCATCTTCAAATCATAAATCAAGCTAGGTTATTTACTTTACTCATTCAATCATCATAATTTAATATATCTCAATTACATACAACTGGAATATTTAGATGTTTTTGTAATTCATATATTGGTTCTAAATCAGCTATTCAAGTATAAGCTTGTTTTGCTGTTCTTCAATGAACTGTTAATAAGCTACATCATGCTTTTTCTAATCATTTAGCAAAATTAATTAAATCTTGTCATCAATCAAAGCTCAATCTTGTTTTAACTGATATAGGTAAATGAGTTGCTTCATTCATTTTCCTAACAATTTCAAAAGCCGTATCTTCATTAATTAGAAGACTTGATCAATGTCAACTTCTAACAACTTTTTTAGCAGGACATCACATATTAATATCTATTCATGCTATATTATATTTTGGATTTGATATAATTTTAGCTGCTTTTGCAAACATTTCAGGATCTTTTCAAAATATTTGAATTATAAGTGGATCTTCAATTGATGCATGTGGTAATACAGAATCTGCTAAAAATTTAGAATGGACTAATCAATCAGCACTATAAAATTCTGATACTAATATAGTATTTGGAGCAATATTTTTAACAGATTGTCTATATGCACTATCTCAATATCAATCCATAGGAGCTAAAAAAACTAGTTTTCCTTTTTCTTTTATTTGTTTTTTCCAAAAATCTTTCATATTTATTTAGGTTAATTTTCTGTATTCTATTTAAAAAATATTAAACTTCAAATAAAGTAGTTAAAAAATTTGCAATATATATTATTTATATGTTAATATATTATTGAGTTTAATAATTAAACATTCTATATGAATTTAATAAACATATTAGCAGAAAAAAAAGAAAATAGTTTAAAATTAAAAAAAGCATTAGGACTCTTATTAAAATTTAAACCTTTATGATTAATTAAATTAAACAATAAAGAGTTAACAAAAGATTTAATAAAATGATTAAAATCTCTACCAGCAGGTTTCGTAGTATACATTAAAGATATTAAAACTGAAATTATATCAAAAAATATTGTTATTACGTGAAAATTAGAAAATGAAGTATTATCAGGATTTGATTTTATAGTTTGTGATAAAGAAATAAATGATATTGGCTTATATATAAATCAATGAATAACTCCAATTATCAATAGGAATGATAATCAAAAATTTAATTTATGAGAATTTAATCCTTTAAAAAATGAATGAAACTCATTTTTCTATGAAGATGAAAACAAATGGGATATATTTTATACAATAGTTAGATATATGGAAAATTATAAATTTCCATTTGATAATAAAAATTTAGTAAAAAATGTTTTAAATAATAAATAATTATGAAAAATCAATCAATAGAATATTGGGATAATTTGTTGGAATCTGAATGATTATGAGAAATAGATGTGGAAATAAATAATGAAGTAATGAATACAAAAGAAAAAGTAGACTTTATTATAGAAGATATTGATGATATTTCTGATGATATTAATGTAGTTGAAGATGAGTGATTATTGAAATACTATTTAGATAATATTTTGATTTGAATTATAGAATATAGTAAAGCAGATAATAATGAGATTTATATAGATATGGTATGAAATATAAATGCTGATTTAGAAGATTTTGAAAAATATGATTTTAAAGAAAGGTATGATTTTGAAAAAAATAATATGAAAATAAAAGGATTAATATTTTATATGTATAAAGTATTTTTCAATAAACTAAAAGGAGAGTGATATAAATTAGCATTTTGAGCAATTGAAAATGAAAATTTATATTTTGTAAATAATGAGCTTGTTAATAGAAAAATTATTACAAAATCATATACTAGAAATAATAAATATGATAAAGAAGAATTAGTTAGAGAATTTTAAAAATAATACTTTTCTTTTGACTTAGTGTTAAAAAAGATTAAAAAGTTAGTAATAATTCTAACTTTTTTTTATGGCAAAAAATCTTGTAATAGTCGAATCTCCGGCAAAATGAAAAACAATTGAAAAATTCTTATGACCTGATTATAAGGTTGTTGCATCTATGTGACATATTAGAGATTTACCTGTGAAAAGTCTTTGAATAGATATTGAGTGATGATTTATTCCTGATTATTGAATAAATGATGATAAGAAAAAAACAGTTAATTCACTTAAAAAATTAGCAAAAGAGTCTAATGAAGTATGGATAGCTACCGATGAGGACCGTGAATGAGAAGCTATAGGTTGGCATCTTTGTAGTATTTTAAATATTGATCCAGAAAAAACTAAAAGAATAGTTTTTCATGAAATTACTAAAAAAGCAATTTTACACGCAGTTGAAAATCCAAAAACTTTAGATATGTGACTTGTTGATGCTCAACAAGCCAGAAGATTACTTGATAGGCTTGTTTGATATAAAGTAAGTCCTGTTTTATGGAAAAAAATCAGAAAATGACTATCAGCTTGAAGAGTGCAATCAGTTGCGGTTAAATTAATTGTAGAAAAGGAAAGAGAAATACAAAACTTTAAACCAGTAGAATCATGGAAAATTTCTATTGAATTAACTTATGAATGAAAAAGTAAATTTAAAACTACTTTATCTAAAATTAATTGAAAAGTTAAAAAGTTATCATCAAAAGAAGATGTTGAAAAAGTATTATCAACATTATTTGATGATATAACTAAATTAAAAGAAACTAAAAATAAAAAAGATAATATATTACTTAGTTCTAAAGATATTATCGATTTTAAATTAGTTGATAGTATAAAAAAAGATTCTAAAAGAAGTCCTTGAGCTCCTTTTACAACTTCAACTTTACAACAAGAATGAGCTAGAAAATTTGGTTTTTGAGTTAAACAAACTATGATGGTTGCTCAAAAACTTTATGAATGAATGGATTTAGGTAATTGAGAAAGACAATGATTAATTACATATATGAGAACTGATAGTGTAAATTTATCAGACTTAGCTATGTGAGATGCTAAAAAAATGATTGAAACTAGTTTTTGAGCAGAATATCATAATTCTAGAAAGTTTAAAACTAAATCAGCATGAGCACAAGAAGCTCATGAAGCTATTAGACCTACTGATATATCTAGAACACCTGAAAGTTTAGCATGAATATTAGAACCACAACAATTAAAACTTTATACACTTATTTGGAAAAGAACATTAGCTTCACAGATGAGTGATGCCATAGTTGAAGTAACTACTTTTACTTTTTCACCTAATAGAGCTGAAAATCAAACTTGGGTAACTAAATGAGAAGTTATAAAATTTGATGGTTTTATGAAGTTATATATTGAGTGAACTGATGATGAAAATCATGATGAAGAAGATGATAATTC
>JALSMB010000013.1 GCA_026988025.1 Candidatus Altimarinota bacterium
ATTAAATACTATTGCTTCTAATTCTTGCATATACTCATATTCAGGAACAGCTGATGCAAGCATAAATATCATCAAAACTGAAAGTCATCATCTCATTCAACCAAAAGTCAAAACTGCCCACCATCTAACATTGTCTATATTATCTATCTTTTTAGTAGTAACTGAAAGATGAGAATATAAATACATAAACAATCATCTAAGTAATGTTATAAATAAAAATATATAAAATGATAATTCAAAATATTGCCAAACAAAACTATTTGGATTAAAAAAATCAACCAAACTTCATAAAGCTATAAATAAAAATGCATTTGATAACATAGCTATAAAATAAAGTATTTTTCATACAAAATTATGATTTTCTGGATGAACTATATCTTCTCATTTTATTTTTTTATCTGCCTTCCACATTTCTTTTATTTGCTCATTCATAACTATCATAACAACAATTACAGCAAAAATTCAAGAAACATGTAAATAATGATCAGTAACTAAAAAACTTATAAATATAGCTGTTAAAACTACAAAAGTTTCAAAATAAGCATCTTTACTTTTTGATAAGAAAAATATTCAAATATATCAAATAATCATTCAAACAAATAATGATTCTGAAAATAATTTAACTACTTCAAAAATAATTATTCATGGATTTATAGCAATATCTCAAAGTAAAATTCATATAGTTATAGAAAAAATTGATAAAGCTACTACATCATTTGCTAAACTTTCACTTTCCAATTTAAATGATAATTTATGAGGAACTTTAAAGTTTGATAATGCCGAATTTACTCATACTGGATCAGTAGGTGAAATAGTAGAAGCGAGTAAAACTAACATTAAAATTCAAATACCTGGTAGTATAAAATTACCAAAAACTACTATTGCAATAACTGTAAATACTACATTTATAACTGCTAACAACAAAATACTTATATAATTCTTTTTGATATTTTTCCAAGTAATTCAAAATGTATCTGAAGCTATTAAAAAAGGTAGTGTTATAAGTACTAAATAATGAAAATTCTCAGCATCAAATCTAAGTATTTCTGGTTCAAAATGAGCAAATAAAAGTCAAACTACTATGTAAAATATAGTACTAGGAAGTCATATTTTTTCTTGAAATAAACTTCAAAAAACTACTGCTATTAATACTATTGCTATTATCTCTAACATTTTTCTTTAATTAATTTATAATTTTATTAAATTGTAACATATTTTTATAAAAGATACTAGTTATTTATACATTTTAAAATATCATCATATTTATAACCTTTTCTCATAATTTTAGAAAAAATCTTTTGTTTTTGATCGAAATCCATATTTATATCAAATTTTTGTTTTATAATTTCTCTTTTTAAATTTTCTAATTCTCATTCTTCTCAAAAAATTTCATATAAATACTTATTTACCAAATCAATATTTTCCTGTCTTTCATACATTTTTCAAATTATATATCTCTTTGATTTTCATTTATTTTTATAACTAATTATTTTTGATTTTATAACTTCTTTTTCTTGAATAATATTTCTTAACTTTTCTTTTATTATAAACTCTATTTCTTCTTCTCAAATTCAACCATATTTTTTTCACTTTTCTGAATCTGGTCAAAATTTTAACTTTAGTTTAAATCTAAGTTTATTAGGAGAAGGATAATATCTAAGATAGTACCGAATAGCATAATCAATTATTCTTTGTGAAATTTCCATAATATTTTGTTTAATTTTTTTATATTATAATCAATATAAATAAAATACAAAAAAGAGATAACAAAAGTTATCTCTCATGAAAGAATTTGTTCAACTGTAAAAATTTCATTTTTTACAAGTTTATCAAATGCTTTATTTAAAAACTTACCATAAGTAGAATCGAGCAATTCTTTTTCAAAATCAATTACTCTTTTATCCATCTTAAGTAAATTCTCTAACTCTTTATCAACATTTTCTACATCATTTTCTTTTTCTCTAAAATAAAGCTCTATTGCTCTATCTCTTCCAAAAATTTCAATGTCTTTAGAAATGTTTGATAATACTTCTAAAACCTCAACCTTGTATTTATTCAAAGCTTCCATTTTTAGCTCCTTTTTTAAAGTAATTGAATTTTAAATAAAAGAAGGTAAAAGTCAATTAAAAATATTTATAATAAATTCTTCATTCATTAACATTTCATTTAAATAAAACATTACATCTTTGAAATTCAGAAATTCCTGATTTATTAAATCATCTACTTTTATAAAAATTTTTTAATCTAATATAAGTATATTTATCTTTATCATCCCTTAAATATGCATTATCCTGTAAGTATACTTTTTTTCATTTAATAGTTTTTAAAAATATATCTAATACAAGACTTCAATTACCTTTTCTATTATCATACGAGTTTAAAGAATCAATATAATAACATCATCATTTATATTCAAAAATTAAAGAAGATTTTGTATTTCATTTATTATCTTCTAATATTAATTTTTTAAATTTTTTTTGATAAACTGAAACCTTACAGATTAATTTTTCTCAAAGTTTATTTATAAATATTTTATTATTTAGAATATTAAATCTTGATTTTAATAGATTTCATACATTCTCTTTTACTATATCTAATTTTAAATCAATATTATTATAATTATCTAAACTTTCCTGATAATTAAATTTTTCTTTATGCATATTTTTACTAATATCAATAATTATTAATATATTATACATATTTTTTTAACAATATCAATACTAAATTTTAATTTAAAATCACATCAACTACCTTCAACATTAAATTTTTCTTCCCCATCCAACTATCTTCTGATACATCAAAAATTAAGTCTATTTTTTTTCACTGTCTTTGTCATATTTTTAATTTTTCATAAAAATCTCACATATAAAATGCAAATATTTTAAATCAATGTTTTGTAGTAAATCTTAAATGATCTCTTCATTTTCATAAAAACTCCATTTTTTCATAATCTAAATTTTCTACCATAAATACTGGTTTTGTATTACCTATTCAAAATGGTTTATATTTATTTACTTTATTTAAAAAATTAAATCATAATTCTTCTAATTTAATAACTTTATCTACTAGAACCTCTTTTTTATGATGAGAAAAATTTTGTTTATTTATTTCTGTTGTTATTTTAGATCTAAATTCTGGAAATTTTTCTTTACTTATACTAAATCAAGCAGCTTGTTTATGTCAGCCATAACCTATAAAATATTCTTTAAATTTATCAAGTAAATCTATCATAGAAAAAAAATCTGGACTTCTACAACTAGCAACAAGTTTATCTCATTCATCCTTCATACAAATACAAGGCCTATACAATTGTTCTGTGATTCTTCATGCTACAATTCAAATAATCCCATGTTCTATTGCTGGTGAAACATAAAAAATCAGATTAGCATTTCTATCTATTTTATTCATAGCATCATTTACAAATTCTTTTGTAAGAAATTTTCTTTGTTCATTTAGTTGTTCTATTTCAGCTATAGTTTTATTTAACGTCTCTCAATTATTTAATATCAAATTAACAGCTTTATATGGACTATCCATTCTACCTGCTGCATTAAGTCTTGGTCAAATAGTAAAACCAAATAAATCTGCATCTAAATCCTCATGCATTTTATCTTCTATCAATTTTCTTATTCAATTACTTCTTGATTTTTTAATTTGTTTTAATCATTCTTGAACTATTATTCTATTTTCTCATGTCAATCTCATACAATCAGCTACTGTTCAAATAGCTGCTATATCAATTGATTCTATAATGTATTTTCTAGCTTCTTCAGGAGAAAAATACTCATAAGCCAAAGCTTGCATCAATTTAAAAGCAACTCATGCTCAAGCTAAATTTTTATAAATATATTCACAATCTGGTCTTTTAGGATTTATCATTGCAACAGCATAATCTCAAACATTTTCATCTGGAACAGCATGATGATCAGTAACTATGATATCTACTCATAATTCTTTTCAATACTTTATAACATCAACATCACGTGTACCACAATCAACAGTAATAATTAAACTAACTCAAAGCTCTTTTGCTTCATCTACAAAATATTTTTTTAATCAATATCAATCTTTTACTCTATGAGGTAATCTATAACTTATTTCTAATCATATTTTTTTAAAAAAATGTACCAAAATACTAGTAGAAGTTACTCAATCTACATCATAATCTCAAAAGATAAAAACTCTTTCATCATTTTCTTTTGCTTTTTTTATTCTTTTTACTGCTTTATCCATATCTGTTAATAAATATGGATCATGTAAATCATCAATATCTGATTCAATTTGAAATTCTCAATTTTCAAATCTAGCATTTATTACTTCTTCAATATCTTTATCTAAAGTTGATCTATCATATTTTATTATATTATCTTTTATACTTATCTTTTCTTGCATAGCTTTATATTAAATTAATTTAGTTTATTATATATTTTAAACAAAAAAAATCTAGATTTAAATCTAGATTTTTAGATTAGAATTAATATAAATTAATATTTTTTATTAATATTCTATTCAATTAATCAAAACTTTTCAATTATTAGAACCAGAAGTATTACTATTAGATGAAATATTACTAATATCTTCTTCTTTATAAATAACCTTTAATCATTTATTTTTTAATTCATTTCCTAAACCTGACAATCTCATGCTATCATCAATAAATACAGTATCTCATTCCTTAAGTTTACCTTTTACATAGTCAAAATCATCAACTGAAACATGTCTTAAATCAACTACTTTTGGTAATCATGATTCTAAAGATTGTGATAATTCAAGAGCCTTACTATCAATAGGGCCTTCATTCATACCATCTTTTAATATATTAGAATCATTTTGTGCCATTTCTTTTTGTTTTTCTTGTTTATTTTTATATTCTGCTACAGCAGCCATCATATCTTCATTAGCAGTTAGCATAAATTTAAATAATTGTTTATATTGTTTTATTATATGTATCATATTATATACCTTTAATATTTATAAATTAAATAATTCTTTTTCTAATTCTTTTTCTAGTTCTAAAATATCCAAATCTTTTTTCTCATCCTCTCTTATTTTTTTTAAAATTTCATTAAATTTATTCAAATTTTTAAGTGATTCATTTAGTTTTTTTGACTTTATATAATCCACTGCTTCCATCAAAAAAATATAAATTTTCAAAAATTCTTGTTTAAGAAAATCTGATCTGATACTTATATCTACAGAATTAACTACATCATATAATCTTTTTAATCATTTAGAATTCTCTATAGATTTTGAAAGAACTATAATAATAAGTTCCTTTTGTTCTTTTAAAGTAAGAATTTTGAATTCTTCTATTTTTTCTTGCATATTTTTAAAAATAATATCTATATATAAAATTTAAAATTATTAAAATCAATCTATTTTTTATTTTTCTTCTCAATTAAAAACAATTTTTCAGTTTTGAATATAAGTTTTTTCAGAAAATTGAATTCTATTTTTAGTAATTTTTTTATTGTAAAAAATAATTCAATCTTTTGAAATCATTATATCATTTCAGAATTTAATAAAATTTTTAGTTATTTCAAAATTTTTATTTTTCAAAGAGGTTAAACTTCTAATTTTTTTTCAATTTTTATACAAACCATCTTCTTTTATTTCATAATTTCAAATTTTTAATCAACTATCTGTAAATTCAAATCAATCTCAAATTTTTAAAGTATCATTAATTTCAAATGAATCTCAAATTTGTAATCAATTATTAAATTTAATTGTTTTTGAAATTTTTCATTCATTATTATAATAATTTTCTTGAATTTTAACTAATGTTTTTCTTAAATTATCATCAATTCTTAAATAATTAGGTTGTATTTTTAAAGCAGTAGCATTATTTAAAAAATCTATTCTTAAATAGTTTGTTTGTAATTTAATTACAGTTGTATTATCTAAAAAATCTATTCTTAAATAGTCTGGTTTAATTTTTAATGCTGTTGTTCAATCATTAAAATCAATTCTGAGATAATCATCCATTAATTCAAATTTAGATTTATCTTCATTATTTCAATCAATAATATTATCTTCTAATTCATTGAGTCATTCTCATCATAAATCTAAATTATTATCAGTCTGAATATTTACTTTTCACCTTCAAATATCTACTTTTCAAATTCAATTTCACTCAATATTAACCTTTCAATGTCAAATATCTATTTTCCCATTTTCTCCTCAATCAATTTTAACTTTTCAATCTCAAATTCCAATTCAACAAGAAGTTAATAATAGTATTAAACTAAATAAAACTATAAAATTTTTCATATAAAAAAATATTAATATTAAAATTACTACAAATTTATAATAACTAAAAACTTAAAAAATACAAAAATAAAATTTAGCAATAAACTTTTTATTTCATTTAAAATTAATTTCCATTTTAAAGAAAATGATTACAATATAAATACTGTTACTAGTCTCCGTAGCTCAGTGGAAGAGCACAAGGCTGCGAACCTTGGTTTGCGTAGGTTCGATTCCTATCGGAGATACCATTTTAAAAACAACAAAAATTATGACAAATAACATGAACCACGAAGTATTACATTGAGTAACACTTAAAACTATTCTTGAATATCTTGAAAAAGAATATTGATTTGAAGAACTAAGCCAGTTAGTTAGAATTAACTGTTTCTTAGTAAATCCTACTATAAATTCTAGTCTTAAATTTCTTAGAAAAACAGAGTGGGCTAGGAATCAAGTTCAAGGGTTATATGTAAGAACAATATTAGAAAACAAAGGAAAATAGAAATAATTTGACTTATTAAGTATTTATGTTATTATTATATATAATAAATATTTAATATAAAAAAAATGGAAGAATTAAATAAAAGTAAAAATTCATCTAATAATAACGAAAAAAATCAATTAGTAATACATTCAGAAAAAATTAAGACTGATTTATTAAATATATTAATAAATTCATCATATATTAATGATACTAATGCAAGGAATCTACACTCACTAAATGACATAGCAAATTATATGAAGTCTTTAATAAAAGATAATATAATTACTGAAGATATGTATATGAAAATATGTATTCAAGCTTGAGCTATTAAGTTATGACAATATTTAGTATATAAAGAATTAATATCTAAAGAACAGCTTAATTTAATATTAAAAGAACAAAAAGAATCAATAAAACTTAAAGATATGAATCTATGAGAGATTTTAACTGAAAAGAAACTTATTGAATTTAAAGATTTAGCTATTGCATTAGAAGAATTTTTAGTAATTAAATTATGAGAATATCTTATTTGAAAATCAATAATAAATGAATATCAATTAAATATGTTCATAAAAACTCAAAAATATAAAGATCTACCATTATGAAAAATATTAATAAACTATGGTATATTAAATCAAGAAGAATTAAATAGAATTTTAAAAGAAATGTGAATAAAGTTAAATAATTCTGATTTTTTAACTGATGAAGATGAAGAACTAGATTATTATAAAATAAAAGAATAAAAGCTTAAGTTTAAACTTAAGCTTTTATTTTGTATATTTTTCAATAATACTCTCCCCCACTCTCAATCAATCAATTGCTGAACTAGTAATTCATCATGCAAATCATGCTCATTCTCAACATGGATATAGTCATTTAATATTTGATTCACAAGTTTCTTTATCACGAGTAAATTTAACTACTGACGAACTTCTTGCTTCAATTGCAGTCAAAATTGCATCAGGATTAGCAAATCATTTAATCTTTCTATCAAGCATAGGTATAGATTTTCTAAGTGCATCAGTTATAAAATCTGGTAAACATTCATCAAGAGATGTTAATTTAATTCAAGGCTTATAGGTAGAATTGATTTTTCATAATTTTGTAGATGGTCTTTTAGCTAAAAAATCTCCTACTAATTGAGCTGGTGCATTATAATTAGAACCTCCTGCTATAAATGCTTTTTCTTCAAATAGTCTTTGAAATTCTATTCCAGCTAATGGATGATCTGTAGAAAAATCAGATGGTAAAACAGGTACTAATAATGCACTATTTGAAATTCAACTATCTTGTGCATATTCACTCATACCATTTAGACAAAGTCTATTATTTTCACTAGAAGCAGCCATTACATAACCACCTGGACACATACAAAATGAATAAATAGTTCTAGCTTCTACATGGTGATTCACTAATTTATATCTTGCAGTTTCTAGTTTCGGACTTACACATGAATCTCAATACTGAGATCTATTAATCATATCAGCATCATGTTCTATTCTTACTCACATAGCAAAAGGTTTTGCCTTCATTTCTACTCACCTTTCAAAAAGCATACTAACTGTATCACGAGCTGAATGTCATACTGCAACTATTAAATCTTCAGTTTCAAGCTTTTCTTCATTATCTAAAGTAATAGATTTTAATTTATTATCTACTACTTCTATATCTGTCATTAAAGTTTCAAATCTAACTTCTCATCAAAGTCATATTATTTTATTTCTAAGAACTTTTACAAGTACTCTTAAATAATCAGTCCCTATATGTGGTTTAGCATCATAAGCTATAGTATCAGGAGCTCATGCTTTTATCAATTCTGAAAAAACATATTTACTTCTAGGATCATTTATAAGAGTATAAAGTTTCCCGTCTGAAAATGTCCCTGCTCATCATTCTCAAAATTGAATATTTGAATTTAAGTCTAATTTTCAAGTATTTGAAAAAATATCTACATCTATTATACGACTATCTACATCTTTTCATCTTTCTATAAGTATAGGATTTAATCATGCTTCAGCCATAATAATTCATGCGTATAATCAAGCAGGTCAAGTTCCTATAATAACTGGTCTATTTTTTGGTTTTTTAGTAGTTTTTTTGATTTTATATTCGAAATTATCTATCTCTTTTATCCTATGTTTTTTCATGTTAGCATTAAGAAAACTAGGAATTTTATTAAAAAATTTATCCTGATTTTTTATACTAGTATCAATAGAATATATAAAAAGGATATTATTTTTATTTCTAGAATCTATAGCTTTTTTTACTATATTATATTCTAATAAATCTTCTTTTTTTATTCATAATATTTTAATAATTTTTCACTTTAAAAGACCTTCATCATCATTTAAAGGTAACTTAACTTCTTCTACTCTAATAAATTTTGTCATAAATAATTTTTTAATTTAATTTTTATTATTATAAACAGTTAAAATAAAAAAGATAGTTAAATATAATATTTAACTATCTTTTTTTATAAATTCTTCTTTTTGTTGCCTTGTTAATTTTTTTATTCTACTTTCTTCTATACAAGCTTCTGATCTAGACTTAAATTCTAATTTGTAAATTAGCTGAACTGGTTTTCTTATTCTTGTATATTTAGCTCATCAAACTATTTCTCAGTTATGCTGCCTTAGTCTTCTATCTACATCAGTTGTTACACCAGTATAAAAAGTATCATCCGAACATATTAAAATGTAAACAAACCACATAATTATTCAGTTATTAAATCATTAGTAGGAACATAAAAATCTAATTTTTCAGAACCTATTTTACCTATAATATATTCTATTAATTCTTCTTTTTTAACTTCTTCTTGAGTACCTAGAACTGTGTCTTTGACTTGAAAAATACCATTTCTAGCTTCCATTAATCAAACTAAAACAACATATTTAGAATTTGATCTATTTGCTTTAAGCATTTGTTCTTTCATTGAAGGTGTTCATAGTGCTACAACTGTATTTATACCAGACCTTCTAGCTTCAAGTGATAATGGTAAAACGACAGCTTTAGCTTCATCTCATAATTGAACAAAAAATAAATCTATTTCATCTTTATTTTTTAATTTAATATTTCTTTCTTTTAACATAGCTATAACAACATTGCTGTTTGTATAAAATCCAGTTGCTGGAATATCCTTAGCATTTCAAAGTTTAGTAGCTAATTTATTATATCTAGCACCTCATCAAATTTTTTCTCAATTATTTCATTTAAATTCCCATATAGAGTTAGTAGAATAATCATTTTCATAAACTAATGTATGATCTTCTTTATAAGGTATTTCTAAAATATCTAAATATTCCTTAAACTTTTCATGATGTAATTTACTATCCTTTTTTAAAAATTTAATCATACTTGGTGCCTGATTTGCAATAATTTGTTCATCTTCATCTTCACTAGATAAAAGTAACATAGGGTTTGATTCCAATAATCATAAAGATTTTTCAGACAACATATGTTTTTTATTTTCATAAAAACTTTGTAATTCTTCAGAATATTTTATTTTTTCTTTTTCTATTCAAGTAGAATTAATACTTATTTCAAATGTATCACTTAATCAGATTTGATTCAATACTGTGTAAGTAATATATATAGATATAGCATCTAATATAGGGTCATTTACTCAAATAACTTCTGCTCAAATTCTTTCGACCTGAACTCACTCTTTTAAAAAATGATCCATGTAATAATAATAAACTGGTTGAATTTCTTCTGAAATATTATTATCTATATATGCTGACATAATTCATTTTTCTGCATTTGTTCTAAATTCTCAATTTTCTAATATATCTGTAGATATCCTTCTAAATCAATTTTTTCTAAACTCATGACGAAAAACTTTTTTTAAAAAAGTTAAATATTTATGATCATCTGGAAAAACATCATTAGTCATTTTTTTTTCAATTTCAGTTTCTTGCCTCTTTTCAAACATATATTTTATTGATTTTTAAATAATATCATAGAATCTAATTATATAATATTTTAATGAAAAATAAAAGTTTTTTTTACTTTTATAAATATAGATATAAAATACTATAAATTAATTAAATAATTAACAAAATATGATACAAGAAATGAACAAAGAGTTACTTATATACTTAAACTCTTTTTTGCAATTTAATTTAATACAAAATATTACTCTTTGGTTTGCAGATTCTCCAATCTTTTTTTTACCAATATTTTTAATATGATTTTGGGTATATTATACATATAAAAAAGACAATACATTAATATCTGAAATAAATCTAACCAAAAATTTATTACAAAAAGAGAACTTGATATATATATTTTATTCAGCTTTATTATGAATAATAATTAGTTTAATCATTCAACAAATAATTCATATAGATAGACCAGAAACAGCTTTAAAATGAGTATGAACATTACTATTAAAACATTTACCAGATGCATCTTTTCCATCTGACCATGCAACTATTTCTGTAGCATTTTTAACAAGTTTATTTCTTAGTTGATATAAAAAAATATGATATATTTTCTTACCATTTGTTATTTTAATGTTATTATCTAGGGTTATTTTATGAGTTCACTGGCCTCTTGATATCATAGCATGAACTATAGTATGATTATTTTCTAGTTTTATAATATTTAAATATTTTACAAAAATAAAATTTATAAATAAAATAAATAGGTTTATCATAAAATTGATGTGATTTATAAAATTATAAAAGAGATTAAACTTTATAAAGTTTAATCTCTTTTATAATGATTCTTTAATTAATATATTAATTTGTTTTAATAAATTTTTATACTTATTATCCTTTTTTAATTCAGAAATAAATTCTTTATAATCAACTATATCAGATACTCAATTTGAATAAATTAAAATATTAATATTTCATTCATGATTAAAGCATGAAACTTGATCAATTTTTTTATTTTTAAAAATAAAATTATCCTTTTCTTCAAAAAATAAATCAAATCCATTTTCATTATTTTCATTTTCTATTTCATTAAATCACAAAAGTCAATTTAATATAGTTTGTACTTTTCATTCAGATATAATTATTTCAATATCATCATTGATTTTAAACATTTTTTTATCATGAAATTTCATTTTTATATCATCAATAGTATGAACAAGTTCATCATTTAAACTCAATATAGTTCATGTAGAATCAATAAATCAATCAATTGAGTATGGTGTAAATCAAAATCATAGTAACTCTTTTCATCAAAATGATTCTAATTCAAAAATATGTCTAATATATTCTCAATTATCGTCTGTTAATGGTTTTCATGAATCCATCATTATTATATTAAATAATTCTGGTTTTCACATCATTTCTTCATCATAATTTAAATCTAAACTTAATTCAATAAATTTTACTCAAGAAATAGTTTTAATTCATTTTATGAATGCAACATCTATATCATTAAATTTATTTAATGATAGTTCTAACATTTTAATTGTTGATTCTTTTCACTTATTTATAAATCTAAGAATATTCATTAAGTTTATACTATCTCCATATATATCAAATAAAGAAGTTTTTGTTATTCAGTTTTGATTTTTAGAAAGCACTAGATATTCTAATTCATTTTCTCAATCTACTATTTTTCAAGGTAAAACATCATCTAAATCAGGCATATCAAAAACATTTCAATTTTTAGACCTAATTTCTATACTTTTTAATAAATCATTAGTTTGTACTTTTAATATAGTATAACCTTTAAAGTGATATAAATATTTTACATCTATTATCTCTTTACCATCATTAGTTAAAAATATATCTCACTTATAATTATGATAAAAAATATTTTCATCTGAATCTTCTACTTTAACAAATATTGAATCTATATTTCAATCTCAATAAAAATCTATAATATTATCAAAATCAATTTTTATTATAGGAAATCATTTAGATCAAATAGTTGGAAAATTATTTTTAGCTATTGATAAATGAATATTATCAATTCCTGATTTTCATATTATTGATATAATTTTATCCTTCAACCTATTATCAACTATATTTATTTCATCAGAGTACATATCTTTATTATCATATATTTTTATTAAATAATCAGAAACCTCTAAATACAAATCTAATGTTTTCTTATCGATATTACTATAATTTATATATTCTAAAAAGTTAGAAAGAATTTCTTCATGTGAAAAAATAAAACCAAGATTATCTAATAATTCTCATTTTGTAAATATCTCTTCAATATTTTCATTTTTATATTTAAAATCTTTAAATTTAGAAAAAAAGATATTAGTTTTTTCATCTAAAAATAATTCATTTATTCAATACATATTTGTAAAACTTTTAACCATTCTCAAAAAATCAGTATTTATCAATAAATCTGATACTTCCATATCTCAAGTTAAAGTATTTTTCATTTTTATTTTTTAAGTATTAAATCACATTACTTTTGATTCATTTCATATTATATCTTTAGTTCTTTCAAAAAATCTCATTATAAAGTCATAATCTATTTTTTCTCAATTTTCTAGTAATTTAACTGAATACCTAACAGAATTAAAAATTAGTTGATGAATGAAATCATGACTCATTCATGTTGTTTTATTTACAAGTTTATCAATATCTAAATTTTTATCAAAAATTGAACTATTATACTTAGATATATTAAGATTAAATAATTTAAACCTTAATTCATTATCTGGTAAATTTATTCATACTTTTTCACTAAATCTTCTTAATATAGGTCAATTTAATTTTTCAGGAAAATTTGTAGTTCATAATAAAATAATTCCTTCATTATTTCATTCACTCAATTCACTTAATAATTTACTTCTTACTCATGAAAGAACTTCACTTGAATCATTAGAAATAATTCAATCAATTTCATCAATAAATAATAATCAGATTTTACCTGTTTCTTTAAAATCTTCCCTTAATCTTTCGAAAATTGATTCAATATTTTTTTCACTTTCTCATAAAAATTTATTAAATAATTCTGATATATTAAGATAATAAAAATTTGTAAATCATTTTGTTTCAAATCATATTTTTTTACATAGTTCAGATTTTCATACTCATCCAGGTCAATAAAAAATTGCACCTGTAGGTAATTTAGTAATTCATACTTTTTTATATTTTTCAAAATTAGTAATCTGATCAATGAAAAGTTCTATAGTCTCTTCTACTTTAGAATCAATTATTAATTCTGTTTGCTCTTTATTATTCATATCCCATTTTTGCAATACATTTATTCTATCTCCTCATTCGCTTAATCAATTTGCAGATAGTAATCAATTTCATAATTCATTTATAGCTCAATCTTTTGATTCTTCTCAATTTAACAAATTATGTACAATAAAACGTTCAGTTTTACTAGGATATGAAGTATTTCATTCAGAATCACGTCAATAGGTTTCATAAATATCAGTAACAATTGATTCTACAACTCAAGGTAACCTAAGACAAACATTATCTAAAGTTTCTTCAGGTTTAAAATCTTTTTTTGGATTAGCATATATTCTCATTTCATATCATAAGATTTCATTATCTAAAGCAAGTCAATCATCATCTATTCAAATACCTGGCTTATAGAAAGTTTCTCAAATATAATAACTATACCTAAATAATTGATCTTCTCAAAAATAATAATCTCTCCCATCCATAAGAGATCACTTTCAAAGATCCTCCATTATATGTCTAATATATTCTTCTCTATCTACAAAATTACTATCTTTAGCATCAATATAAATATTAAAATAAAATTCATTATCCATTCAAGAATCAGCTCTCTCATTTAATGAAAAATTAAATCAAATACTTTTTATAATTCATTTATCTAAATATTTAACTCATTTTACTATATTAGAGTTAATATCATCCATATAACTTAGAATTTTTCAACCAGATACAGGGGTAAATAATATAGGATTTCTTCATAATCTAAATTTTGTTATTCTATTTTCTACTTTTTTAATTAATTTTAACATTTTATCGTCAAAATCTTTCTGATTAATATAATCTGGTAAATATACATTATTTAATAATAATTCACTCATTATTTCAGATTTAGAATAATTATTAGTATCAACCAATATTTCATTATCTAATTTAGAATAATTAGTTTCTTCTAAACTAGGAACTTCTATTTCATATATTTCTAAATAATAATATAATTTAGATAATAATTCATTATCTTCATCAATACTTAATTTTGAAATATAATTATTAATAAATTTATTTAAATCTTGTTTTTTACCTTTATTATAAGTCTTAGCAGTAGCTAAAATATCCATCAAAATATTATTTTGATTAATCCTAAAATTATCAACTCTATCTTCTAATGATTCTTGTCCTCAAACAGATACATATAAATTATTATCTATCAATTCTTTTTTAATTTTTCAAACTGGTGTTAAAGATCCTTCTTTATCTTTATTTCATAAACTCATAAACAATATTTAATTTTAAAATTATAGATATATAATAAAATTATTATAACTAAAGTCAATAGTTATTTTGACAAATGTAATTATATATATATTATATAATTACATTATATTAAGGAGTACGAAATGAAAGAAAATAATATTATTATAAATCAAGTTCCAATTGATTTATTTGAATTATTTTTAAATACTGGTGGTGATATAGAATTGTATGATGAAGATAAAACTTACTTGATTTATATAGATTCTAAAAATGCTAATGAATACTATAAAAAATATTTTTTGGACATAGTAGAAAATTTAGATGTATCAGATAGTATGGTAAATCATATACCTGTATATATTAATAGTAATAATCAAAAGCTTATTAGTATATCAGAAGTAGATGATTTAATTAATAAGAATATTCTTGGTAAATTAATGTCCTACATAACAAAATTTGACTTTGGAAATGGGATGCAGGAATATTTGCTTTTAGAATTTCCAAGATCTATATTCAATGAAATGATAGCATCAGAACAAGATTTAAAAACAGATATACCAGCAGGAACATTATCGATTTCAGTTGATTTAATGTATATATTAGTTAATGATGAAAAATTTAAAGATAATACATTCTTTAATTTTGTTACTGATATTAATAATGGAGATGTAAAAGGAATACTTCAAGAACCTGACTTTAAAGAAGGTGGTGAAGTTAAAATTTTACAACTTTATTAATTTCACTAGGAGGAGTGAAATTAACTTGGAGAAATCCAAGTTTTTTATTTACTTTTTTTCAAAAAAATATATTATATTATAGATAATTATTAACTATTATTAAATGACTCATTTGCAAGGAAAAGAAAAAGAATGTATAGCTTTAACTTGAGGTTCAACATGATGACATGTCTTCCCATTATTAGCAACATATAATTATCTAAAAGAAGATAATAAATATGATTTTATATGGGTTTGAGAAGAATGATGACTTGAAGAGGAAATAGCTAGAAAAAATAGAATTCCATTTTTAGATATACCAGCATGAAAAATAAGAAGATATTTTGATATTAGAAATTTTTATGAACCATTAAAAAATATTACATGAATATTTTTCTGAATTTACTTCATATTAAAATATAAAATAGACATAATCTTTTCAAAGGGTTGATATGTAGCTATTCCTTTATGTATTGCAGCATTTATTTTAAGAAAAAAAATATATATACATGAATCTGATACAGTATCATGAATCGCAAATAAAATTATATGAAAAATAGCAACTAAAGTATTTTATACTTTTCCTAATAACGAAGAAAAAGATTCTAAACATATAATTACATGACAAATTCTAAATCCTGAATTAATTGATTGATTAACTGATTTAGATATCAAAGAAAATGCTAAATTATCAGTTATAGTAATAGCATGAAGTCAATGATCAACTACTATATTTAAAGCATTATTAAAAATTCTTCCAGATTTAGTTGATATAAATTTTCAAGTTGTATTATGAGAAAAAAATATGTATTTGAGAGATCAATTTAAGAAGTTTCCTAATGTATTAGCTCATGATTTTTTAACTCAAAAAAGATTATGAACTATATTAAAACAATCAGATATAGCTATAACTAGATGATGAGCTACAACATTATGGGAACTTAATGTTTTTTGAATACACAAAATAATTATACCATTGTCAAATAGTGCCGGAAATCACCAAAATAAAAATGCATTATATTTTAATGAAAAATTTTGAAGTGATATATTAGATGAAAATAATCAATTAGAAGTTGAACTATTCAGAAAACTACAAGCATATAAAGAATTAAGAAAATCATGATTAAATCTTGATTGATTCTTTAAACCATTACAAATAATTGAAGAAGAAATAAAAAATTAAAAAAGATAAAACTACAATTTTAGTTTTATCTTTTTTATAACCATGAATATTCTATTCAATAATGAGCAAATAATTTTCTAGATCCCCAGGTTTCAACCTGTTTATCTTTTAATCATAATTTATCAACCCATTCAAATAATTCATCACTATTATGAGCTTCAATTTCTAAAAGTGGTGGAATAATATTTCTATCATCTCACATAAAATAATCATCTATATCAAATTCACATCCGTCTAAAGCATAAGAGATTCTATACTTTTTCTTTTCTCTAGTTTCTTTCATTCAATATTTTTCAAGCACTTTCTTAAAACTTTCAACATCAGTTATTTCTCTTTCTCATTCATCAGCTATTTTAACTCAGTCCTCCCCTCAATCTTTTTTCTTATTTCTTTTTCTTTTTATAGTATACATATGAATATCTCATTTTTGTCTAACTCTAAAAAGTCTTTTATTTTCTTCCATTTTTAATTTATCATTTCATTCATCAGCAAAATCATAATATATATCATGAATATATCATTCAAATGTTTTCTTAGCTCATAAATTTTCTAATTTACTTTGTAATAATTTAACATCAACATCTAATATTTTTATTTCTTTCTCTAACATATTTATTATATTAATTAATATATAAGTATAATAACATATTTATTATAATAATAAAAATATATACTATTTTTTAAATATATATAATTCTCATCTTATATTTTTAATATATTATATTATTGATTACTATTATAAGGTATTAATATTTTAAATTTAGCTCATCAAAGTGTAATTGATTTCTTTGCTACTATTTTTCATCAATGTAGTTCAACTATTTTTTTACACAAATACAATCACATTCAAATTCATACTCACTTTCATTTTCATGTAGAATATTTTTCAAAAATATTTTCTTCTTCTCAAAATTTAAATCAAATTCAATTATCTTCTATAGATATTAATATATTATTTTTTTCTAATTTTACTAAAATTTTAATCTTAGGATTCTTATTATTAACAAATTTTATTGCATTATTTAATAAATTTGAGATAACTTGAGTAAACTGTATTTTATCAATATTAATAAATCATATATCATCTGATATAGTTATATCAAAATATATTTCAGGATGTATCCTATATAATATATCATATTCTCATATAATAATATCAGATAACTTAACATATTCTATATACAATTTAGCATCCTTTATATCATATTTTTGTACAGAAAAAATGTTTATAACTAAATCTGATATTTTAAAAATTTGTTCTTTTAAAATACCTACTTCTTCTAATAAATACTTTTTATTATAATCTCATAATACAATATCATCCAATAAATTTTCTACCTGTAATGAAGCTGACATTACAGGTGTTTTTATCTCATGAGAAGACATTGAAATAAATTCTCTTTGTTTACTTATCAAAGTATTATATTCTATAGTTTTTTCATCAACTTTTTTATCAAGATTTAAATTTAAATCATTAATTTTAGAATAAGTCTCAATATACTTTAGATGTCAAACTAAAAAATTTGTAAAATCCTTTATCATATCTACCTCCTCCAAATAATATTGTTCATTAAATGGTTTTTTTCATAATTCAAAAATAGAAACTAAATCTCATTTATTATTAAACATTGGAAAAATAATATTTGTATTTTTATTAATTTCTTTTAATATTTTTTTCTTATTAAATTTATGTTTATTTTCTTCAATAAAAACTAAGTCATAAATAAAAATCTCCGCGTTTAGATTATTTTTAAAAAAATTAAAAACCTCTCATTTATTGTTATTTATTAGTTCTATATTTACATAATTTATATTAAAATTCTTTTTAATTTCGTTAGATAGAAAAATATTTAAATCATATATATTAGTAATAAATGGGATTTTATCTCTCCACTTATTTAATATTAAGTTTAATCTTTTATACTGGTTATTTCATGGTATAAAAATCATATATATTTTATAAAAAATATTATAAAATATAATTCAAAAAATTAAGTCAATATAAGTAAAACTGTTTGAAATTCACCAAAAATTAATAAATTTTTCTCATAAAGAAAGTGTTATATATTTAAAATATATAAATAAAGTAACTGTAGAAAATATTGATAAAATAAATGAAATAATCTCTTTGTATATAAATTTAAAATCTATAAAATTATACTTAGATATAGAAAAATAAATTCAAATTATAAAAGGTAGACTAAATAATATTATTTCTTTTTCTAGTATATTTATTCAATATAAAGGTAATAATAATTGAAAAACCTGAGATCAATAAATAAATATAATAAATCATATAAATATATACTTTAATCTAATTTTGTTTATGTATACTTGTTTTTTAATTGTATATAGTCATATTCATAAAAATGATATCAAAAAAAGGTAAAATAACACAAAATAATAGTTATAATAAAGTCCATATATTTCATAATATTTATTATTTATAATATCAAAATTTACTCACTTAATAATAAAATCAGTAAAAATTATAAAATATAAACATGTTAGAAAAAAAGATGTTATTAAATAAAACCATTTTTTATTGTTTTTAAATCTTATATTAAAAAATAAAAAGAAAAAAAGCATATAATACACACCTACTAATGAAAATGAAAACATTAATCTAAATATTATTTCAATAATATTTAGATTAAAATCTGAGAGAAATGAAAAAATATATAATAAAAACCGTATTCAAATACAAAATACAGAAATTAAAAAATAAATACCACTTGTTTTTATATATTTTTTAAATACCAAAAATCAAACTCATAGTAACAAAAAAGCAATAAAAAAATATAGTAGTAAATATAATGTCATTATGAAATTTTAATTATTAATATATTTACAATATTCGATATATTATTTATGTCAATTTTGAATAATTCATCTCATTTGTTTTCAATATTTTTTAAGAAAAGTTTTAACATCTCATTTTAATTCCATTTGATAATCAGATACTACATTTTCATGTATAAAAATATCAGTGTTATAATTAGCAATATTAAAATTAGTAACTCCTAATCTTTTTGCTCATAAAGCAGAATATACTCCCTCAGTATTAGTTCATATTACAGAGTCAGAAATTCATAAAATTTTTAAATTATCAATACTATAAAAAAAACTTTTCATTAAATTATAAAAAACATAAAAACTTTTATATTTTTCTTCTGTTCAAACGGCTGTCCATACTAATAATTCATTAGGTATAACATTATTTAACTCTTTATTTAAAATTTTTTCCAATCAATTTAATCATAATTTTGGATAATAAAAATCAAAAAATCTATCATATATAGTTTCTAAATTATCAATATATCCATCACAAAATCATATAATCTTACCTTCATTACTTCTTGCTAAGGATAAATAGGATTCACTTTCATTATACCTTTCTTTTATAGTCTCTATATTAGTATTTATATCATAAACAAATTCTGTTTCATCATTACAATCTACACATCTAATAGAATCTAGACTTAAAATATTTTCTATTTTTGTTACCGATTCTATTTTTATTTCATATTCTAAATGTCAATAAATATCATTTTTTGAATGTATATTTCAACAATTTTTACATCTAACATACTCACCTATTCAATAAGACCACATATCTTTTTCTACTTCAGCTATCTCTGTAATATCTTTTATAGATAAATTATTAGTATCACAAGATTCAATATAAATATTATTATTTTTCATAATTTATAGTTAAAATAAACAAATTTACTAAAACTATAAAAATAATGTATTGCAAATACAATAACAAATAAAATTTTACATCAAAAAATTAAGGTTAAATTAAGGTCCTATAAGTATAATGAATATATATTTAAAAAATAACATATGAATTATGACATTAACTAATAAATTTGAAAGCAAAAAATAATTGAACTAGAATTGTTGCAGAATGGATTGAGGATTTAAATATGTATAATTTTGCAAAAAACATATTATGAGTAACATCATTTCAATGATATTTTAGTGAAAAAGAAGAAAATATAAGAATATTAAAAAATAATTAAAAACAATGCATATTACTATTATAGAAGATGAAAAATATCTTTCAAAAAATTTATCAAAGAAATTAATTAAAAATTGATTTAATACTAAGATTTTTAATAGTTATAATGAATTTATTGAAAAAAATTCTTATATAGCTGATTTATATATTATAGACATATCATTAATTGATTGAAGTTGATTTGATATTATTAAAATAATAAGAAAAGAAAAAAACTTAGATACACCTATTATAATTACATCTTGATATTCAGACCCTGAAAAAAAGATTTATTGATTGGATATATGAGCAGATGATTATTTATCAAAACCATTCTCTTCTGAAGAATTAATAGCTAGAATTAGATCATTATTAAGAAGAAGTTATAAAATAATCTCCAATTCTAATATAAAATATAGAGATATAATTTATGATACAAATAATAAATCTATAATAAAAAATTGAGAAAAAATAATTTTTACATTTAACGAAATTCAATTTATTGAATATATGATTTATAATATGTGAAATTTGGTTTTAAAAGAAGATATTATAAAATCAGTATGGTGAATAGATGACATATTAACAATTAGTGATAATAATATAAATGTATTAATATCTAAAGTTAGAAAAAAATTATGAGATAGTTTTAATCTAGAAACAGTAATATGACAATGATATATCCTAAATAAATAAAAAGGTAAGTAATTTTGATGAACTGACCCCATAAAAGTAGAGTGTAAATAAAAAACACTCTGCTTTTTTTTGTTTATAAATATAATAAAAAAACTAAGTAGAAAAATAATAATACTTAATAAAAACTTATGTCTAAAATAATCTA
>JALSMB010000014.1 GCA_026988025.1 Candidatus Altimarinota bacterium
TAATAGGATCAAAATTATTCATTACAGCTCTTTGAACTGCAGGTTCATTTGGTATATATGATTTTGGTAATCCTTCAAAAGTAGGACAATAAATACATTTTCATGGACATCAAAAAAACTCTGTTAAAAGTGATATAACAGTTACTCATGAAAGACTTCTAATTCATCTTTTTCTGAGAATTTTTTGAAAAAATAAATTTTCTTCCATAGTTCAATCAGCTTTTAACTCTTCATATCTTTCAATTAATTCTATTGATTGAAAAGGTTTAGCTATTTTATGCTTTTTATAAACCTCATTTTTTAACTTAGCAAAATCATTTTTAGTAAATCATGTAGGATCTTTTTTAGTTGCATTTTGTCATACCTTTAGAAGTTCATCAAGTATTTCTATTTTGTTTTCTATTTTTGTAATATTTGCCATAAATTTAATTATTTTTAAGTTTTTGGAATTATATATAAAAAGTTTTTTTATTCAATTTTTATTTATGAAATATTTTTAAATTTTGTAAAGTAGTTATTTGTTTACTTAATTGTAAATATATTATAATCAAGTATACTTAGTATAACTTTTCTTACTTTATTCTTACTTATAAAAAATATAATAATTATGTTAAAGAAAATGATAAATTTAAAAGTAGTTTGAACTACTACCGTATGACCTAAAGGGCAGATGGTTATACCTAAGGAGATTAGGGATACTCTTGATATAAAAACTTGAGATAATTTGGTAGTTTTAATGAAAGATTGAAAATATATATGACTTGTAAAAAATGATAATATTTGAGATTTAATGAAATATATTACTTCTGAATGAGTAGATATTCCATGTGATAATAAATAATTTAATTTTAAAAATAAAAAAATGAAAAAAATATTTAGTTTATTAGTTTTAGTATTTATTTTAGCTTCTTGTTGAAATACTGAAGTAGTTGAGAATAAGGGTGAAGAAGTAAATAATAAATTATGTAATTCACCTTTTATTCTATGAAATATAGATAAAACAAAATTAAATTTAAAATGAGTCGTTATAAATGATGATTTAAAAGTAGTTTCTAGTCCTATGTGAGGAGTAGTTGAAACTATCAATTGTGATGCGTGAAAAAAAGTATATCAAAATACTTTAATTGCTCAAATAAAACCTGATTTTAATAATTCTAATACTGTAAATTTATCTATTCAAAGATGAAGTTTAGTAAATCAAAAAACAAATTTAGAATGAATAAAAGCTTCTACTATTTCTAGTTTTGATACACAAATAGCAAATTTAAAAGAACAAATTTCTATAACTGAAAAAAATATAGAACTTACAAAAAAATCATCATGATTAAGTAAAAATGATTTAGAAAAGCAAATAAAAACTTTAGAAGATACTTTAAGAAGTTTAAATGAAAATATTTCTCTAACAAAAAAATCAAAAACAGATGCTCTTGAAAAAATTGATATTAGTAGAACTAGTTTGTTTACAAATATGAAATCAGTTTCTTCTGATAATTTATTAAAAATAGATGAAATTTTTTGATTTACTGAAGAAAACAAATCATTAAATGATAATTATGAAAATTATATTTCAGCTAAAGATTCAAGTATATTATCAAAAGTAAAAGCTGATTTTTATGATTTAAATGATAAATTAAAAAATATTGATACTTTGACTGATAAAGAAATATCAGATTTTTTAGCGAAAATAGTAGTTTTAGATGAAGACTCTAGAAATGCTATGAAAAATTCTGTTGCAAATGTATATTTTCCACAAACTCAGATGGATAGTTTATATACTTTATTTTTAAATTATTGAAATAATCTATCTGGTATAAAAAGTTCTTGGGATTCTTTAGAAAATTCTAGAACAACTACTATTAATACATTTGATTCACAAATAGTTTCATTAAAAAATCAAATTGATACTACTAATACTAGTTTAGAGAACTTAAAAACAAACAAAGTTGGTTCTGTTGATGTTTGACTTGATTTACAATTATCAAACCTTGATAGTTGATTGAAAACTCTTAAATCAAATTTAGAAAATTTATTATCTACAAAAGATACACAAATACTTAGTTTAGATAATCAAATACTTCAAATTAATCAAAGTATTGATTCACTTGATACAAACTTATCTGTAAAAAATGTTTATGCATGATTAACTTGAACTATTAAACAAAAACTAGTTTCTGCTTGAAATAGTGTATGAGTAAATACTCCTTTATGTAATATTTTACCTGAAAATAGTTCTACAAAAATAAAGATATATTCACCAATTGAATTAAAAATATGAGATAAATTAATATTTAATTTTAATTGAAAAGATTATAATATAGAAATAAAAAATGCATTAGTTTATAAAGATCAAATTACACAAAACTATATTTATGAATCAAATTATTTAGAAGATAATAATATTAAAGATTGAGAGATTTTAAATTTAAAATTAACTGATATTGATACGAATAAAGAAGATAAAAATATAGAAAAAAAGGATTTGAATACTGATATTAAAATTCCAGTTTCATATGTAGTAAATAAAATAAATTGAAATTTTGTAAATGTAGATAGTTCTACCTGAATAGTTTTAACAAAAGTTGAATTATGAGATATTAATTGAAGTTTTGTTGAAATAAATAAATGATTAAATTGAGTTATTCAAATTTGTAAATAATAAATAAAAATTATGTTAGTAAAACTATTAAAACATTTCAGAGCTTTTGTTATAATGTTGATATTATTATCAGTATTAATAGGTTTTTATTCTTTTAAAACTTTTCCCAAAGAAGCTAGTCCTGCAATAAATGTTCCATTTTTTACTATTTCTATAGTATACCCATGAGCAGACCCTGAAACTGTTGAAAAACAAGTTATAGAAAAACTTGAAAATAATTTAGCATCTGTTACTCAGGTTAAGCATATAAATTCAAGCTCTGCTTATAATGTTTGAGTTATTTCAGTAGAGTTTGACAGAAAAAAAGATATTTCAGAAGCTTATAGTGATTTAAATTCAGCTATTGATAAAACTAGGTGAGATTTTCCAGATGAAGTAAGGGAACCCGTGTTGAAAAGAGTAGATGTAACGGATGCTCCTATTTATACTTTTTCCGTTGTTTGACCTTATTTACCTTCTGTTTTATATGATAAAATCAGAGATTTAGAGAATAAACTTCAAGCAACTCCTTGAGTTAGTGAGGTTGATGTCGTATGATCATATGTTCCATGAGTTAAAATTAAATTTGATTATGATAAATTATTAAAAAATAATATAAATTTTTCATATGCTATAAATGAAATTCAAACTTATTTAGATAAATTTCCAGCAGATAAAAAAGAAATTGATTGAAATATTTATACTTTTTCTCTAAGAAGTTATCCTGATGATTTTTCTGAGATTTCTGAATATCTTTCAAATTTAACTCTTATAAATAAATCTTGAAATACAGTACTACTATGAAATGTTGCAAAAGTAACAACATGACCATATATGTATAAAAAAGAAACTTATTTAATGGATAAATGAGAAACATATTCCTCTGTAACATATTCTATAAAAAGAGTTCCTTGAACTGATATATTAGAAACAATTGATAA
>JALSMB010000015.1 GCA_026988025.1 Candidatus Altimarinota bacterium
TCTAGAATATAGCTAAATCTTTTAAATCTTGCGTATCCTCTTATTCCATTAAATAAATAATCTGTCTGCATTTATCACTCTTTAGTTCTCCTCTAAAAAGTGTCATATGTTTCTGAACTTATACAGTTTTTAATTTTTTATAAATTACTTATGAGGAGATAACGACTGAAGATAGCCAATAAATTGCCGCTAGGTAATTTATTGGCTACTCTGTTTTGTTGTGCTTAACTAGTTGCCTGCGTAATTAATATTTTTTTTTGATTATCTATACCAATATCTAGCATTTTACATACACGCTGCTTTTTTTTGTAGGAAATATCGAATTTATATAAATGATTTATAACAAAAAATTTCAAGAGGTCTTTAGCAATAAAATTATCTTCAAAATCTTTATTTAATTTTATTATATTATCCGGATTTAATCCATTTGAAAACTCCAGTTTTGTAGCAATTTCAATAAGTTTCATGGCTTCGTTATTGTTTTTTCCCACAAGAGTTTCAATAGTTACAAAAAGATTTTTTGAAGCCATACTCGTTGATATTTTTTTTATAAAATGCATAGACATAATATCTGCAAAATCAAAAATTATTTTTTTTGACAGCAGCTTAATATCCTCTTTATTTTCAATATTTTTCTTCTCAATTTTTTTTCTTATTTCATACTCCAGTAACTCTTGAAATTCTTCAAATTGTTTTAATAACCAATTTAAATTTCGTAATCCTAAATTTGTCAATTCACTTAATATTTCAACTTTATCTATTTGCTCTAGTGATCCATAATAGTTTTTTGTTATTTGACCTAATATTTCCATAATTTTCATTGACAAATTTAATTTACTAAAAATATCTAATTCTTGAATTTCTTCATCATATTTTATAATTTCATCTTCTTCATTTTCAGTGTCATCAGATATTTCATACTTTCCATCTTCTATCTCATCTTTAATTTCTAATTCTTCATTTCTAAAGTCTTGAGGCTTTTTATCCTCTAATATAACTTTAATTTCTTGTGTAATTAAATTATTTATATTTGCTAATTCATCTTTTGACAGTGTGGAAGGTTTTGTATTGGTAAAAAGTTTTTTTGCTTCTTTAATGATTTTATCTATTATATCTTCTGCACTTGTTTTAGAATGATGTATTAAAAAAATAATAATATTTGCAAATTGAGGTCTATATAATCTTTCTATCAAACTATCAATAATCTCTCCTATTTGTTCTTTTCTTCTTCTTTTACCCATATTATCAGATAGGTATTTTGCTATAAAAAAATAAAAAATATAATTATGCATAAAAGAATAATAACCATTATCAAACTTTATAAGTTTTGCTTCAATTAAATTTTTCATTACTTCATGAAAGGAAGTCTTATGTATTTCTTCAGAAAATTTCTCATGTAATTTTTCTATTTCACTTTCATCAAGTTGCTTTCTATTATTAGTAAAATAATAGAAAGCAATATATGATAAGTATGAATGATAAAAATCTAATTCATTAGGTTTTATATTTGTCGTTCCTAATGCTTGATTAATTAAATAATTATAAAATTCTGCATAGGCACTTCCTCCTAAATTGTTATTTGTTCCAGCTTCAGCTTGTTGCAATAATGATATTAAATACAAAGGATATGTTGGTATAAATTTATTCCCTATAACTACTTCTATTGTTCTTGAAATTTCATCTTTTTTTTCAAAAAGTTCATTTTCCGTTAATTCACTATCACCTATATGAACCCACTTGTTAATTATCTTATCTCTTAGTTTATATCCAAATTCCTTTATCCTAAAAATCATAAAATCATCGAATTTTTCTTTTAGTTGCTCTTTTGTCATTAGTTCCATTTCAAAAGAGTCATTGGACAATAATATAATATGTTCAAAATATTTATTTAACATACTAAAGAAACTTGTTTTTGTTTCAAATTTTTGAATAGCTAGGCTTTCGATATTATCAATAATAATAATAATTTTATTTTTATGTTTTATCCTAAAATCTTTAATATTATCTCTACTGATTAAATGATACTGTTTTCTTAAGTTTAAATACATTCTATTTTCAAAAGTTTTTATATCAGATTTTTTCATATTTTTCGCATCAAAATAGAGAGGAATATAGCCATCATCATTCATTTCTTTTTGATAATAGTATGCTAAAGATGTTTTTCCTGAAACATCATCTCCAAAAAGTATACATTTTTTATAGTTTTCTCTATTTAATAATTTTTCTGAGTTTATTTTTAGCTTCTTTTTATCTTCTATATCTTGTAAATTTGGGTAAATAAAAATATCATCTAAGTATATGTTGTCTTTGTTTATATGATTTAATTTTATACCAAGATCATTGATTTTTGTAAGATATTCTGGATTTAATTTCATAATTTCATCTTCATTTTCATTTTCTATACTAATTAGTTGTGTTCCCGTGTTGCTTAACAAAAACTTTTTAAAAGATATAAAAGATATTGATGATAAATTGGGTTGAATAATCTCTGAATGTCCCCCTGATATTTGCATAAATTTACCAAACTTATTGATAGTTTCTTCTTTAACATCTATTATTCTACTATCGCTGTCACCTGAAATAAACATTATTTGAAAATTGTTTTGTAGTTGTTTGTAATATATTTTAATATTTTGCTTTAATTTTGATATAGTATTTGAATTGGGTTTTAACTCATTTAAAATGTCAGTAGAAATATCAAGTTTTAGTAATTTTTTTAACTCATTAGGTTCATTAGAACCATTTAATGGCGAACCATACAATATGCATTTATCAATTTTTTTCAATAATTCAGTGTTTTTCTCAATAATTTCAAAAAGCATATTCATTAAAATAACACCGCCCATACTGTGTGCTATAATATTTATATTTTCAAATTCATCAGAAATCGTTTCAAGATAATTCTCAAATGTTTTTGAATGCTTATCCATTGTTATATCCCCAGCATTTTTATTGCCACTAAATTTTTCGTGAATAAATTTTTTCATTTTAGATTTATTGATAATTTCTGAATTATATTCGTATAAATAATAATATATTTTGTTGTTTTCTACATTTTTGACATTAGGAATATATTCTTCATAATTTTTTGTTATAATGTCAGATTTTAGGGTTTTAATAAATTTATTCCATGTACTATTATTGCTTCCTATTCCATGTATAAAAATAATTACTTTTGCCATTCTTATCCTTTTATGTTAAATGTGTTTTATGCAGCACAACTATTTATTAACTACAATTATAGTTATAATAAACTAAATGTCGTATTAACTTAATAAAATTTGAAACATAACACCATAAACTCATTTTCATAACTTCTATTATGTTCTCAACTTTCGCACATAAAACCTAACTCTTTTTGAGTATAAGCGCTGAGCACAGCGATAATCTGTAGAAAGTTTTTATTGTCCTTGACAACATTTTGAATTTCAGAGATTTTAGTAAGTATTTT
>JALSMB010000016.1 GCA_026988025.1 Candidatus Altimarinota bacterium
GTCTGATTTACATTTTTTACAGGTTTTATGACTATTTTTATTTCACATAGATAAAAAATAAGGAGTATTTGGCTTTATTATACCAAATACTCCTTATTTTAGCCACACACTTTTTACCATTATGCCTCTTTTTTAAAATTTTGAGATTTTAATTTATTTATGGTATAATAATATATATAAATTTTAAAATTATGTTAGAGTTACCAAAAACATGATATAAAGAAAATACAAATCAAGAAATAAATCTTGATGTTTTTTTGATTAGCTTAAAAATAAGTAAAAATAGATTATTAAAACAAGAAGAAAAAATTATGCAAGACATAATAATGGAAGAACAGGAATTATGAATTTATGAAACTTTTTTTAATGGAGATTTAGATATAGATGATTTACAAGATACAGTTACTAGAAAATTAACAAATAATATTTTTGAAAATAATGAAAAACAAAAATTATATGAGTATTCAAATTTAGCTAATTTGTCATATATAGATTTAAAAACTATAAAATTAAATTGAAAAACAGAAGTTTCTTTTAATTGAATAGAATTAGATCCATTATCTTTTCAAAATATAAACACACTTTTTTGAAATCCTAATATTGCTAGTTTAAGTGATGATGAAAAATATTTATATGAATATATAGTAAATAATAAAAATATAGAACCAGATTATACTATAACATTGAATCAAAAATGAGAAGAAATTATGAAAATGGCTTGATTACCAAGACAAATTTTAGCGCAGAATGATGAAAGATATCAAAGTATATTATCAGATGCAAATTTAGGAAACTTTAATGAGGAAATATCAAGAAAAAAAGCTATTTTAATTAATTGAATAAATAGTCTAATTAAAGCAAAAGAAAAAGATGCAGAACAAAATTTAGAAAAATTAAAACAAGAATATAAAATACTGGATTATTATCCAAATGAAAGTAAATGAGAAAAAAGTGAGTCATGATTTTGAGCAACACTTTTAGAAAAAGGTTGAAAAAAATATATAACTATTAGAGGGACAGAATGATTAAGTGATTGGTGAGATTTATGGGCTGATACAAAAATGGTTTTTTGAAAAATACCAAATTCTCAAACAAAAGAAATGATAAAATTTATAGATAGATGTAAAAAAGAATATTTTAAAGAATGAGAAAAATTTGTTATAATATGACATAGTTTATGATGAGCTTTATCTCAAATAGCAACAGCTATGTATAATAATGAGGTAGATGAAACATATACTTTCAATAGTCCATGAGCTAAAAACTTAAATGTAAGTGCTGAAGATAGGTTTAAATTTGCAAAAATCAATGATTTCGTGCATAATAAAGATAGTAAACAAGTATCAGATTTAATAACAAATGTTAAATGAACTGACTGAATAAGTTTAATATCAAGTTTATGAGAAGATATATGAACTTTTAAAATTGAATTATCATGATTATCTAGTCATAGTATAAATGAAATGATAAAGTATATAGAAAACTTAGATGACGATAGTTTAGAATTGATAAAAATTAGAACAAATGAAGAAATCGATAAAAATAATAAAAGATAATAAAATTTAATATAAAAAATATGTCATTTACACATTCTTTAGATATAAACAATACTTTAAATATTCCTTCAAGTCATATAGAAAAAAAACAAAATATATGAAGATATTTAAATAATAATTTAAATAATAATATAGATAATATTAATTCAAAGCTTGATTGATTAAAGCTTGAATTACCAAAAACTAGTGAACAACAAGAAAAGGAAGTATTAAATTTAGTACAAAATAAATGATTAAAAAAATCATTTGAAAGTTGAACTTATTCGATCAATGAAGTTATAGTAAAAAAAATAAAAAATTGAATTTTCCTATTATCATCAATAGAGTGAAATGCACAGTATTATATTGATAATAACTGAGAAATAATTTTTTGAATTGAAAATATTGTAGAAAGACCATTTGTGAAAAATTGAAAAGCTTTTGAATATGCTGGATTTATAGAAAAAAAAGAAAATGGTATTTATAATATGTATAAAATTAAGTGAAATAAAGAAATATTAGTTATTGATATCAATTCAATTGAATATTATAATGCTTGGCAAGATATAATTTTTTATGCTGATATTTATAATAAATTAGCTACATTAAAAATGAAATATAAATCTGATAAATTAGATATTAGGTTATTTGCAAAACATTGAAGTTTTAGATTTGAAGATTTAGAATTATTTTTAGATAAATGATTAATTACACAAGAAGTATTTGAATATTGAATTATAGAAATTAGAAAAAAAGTAGTTTCTCAATGTTCAGATTTAAGATTGATTAAATTATGAATTTGAATTAAAGAAATTGATTTAAAAAAATATTTAGATAAATGATATATAAATAAAAATATTGCTTTAAAATGTTATAATAATTTACCTGATAATATGAGAATAAATAAAAAGAACTAATCTAGTTCTTTTTTTATTTTTAAAATCAATAAAATAAAATTTGACAATGTCAAGTAAAATATTATAATCCAGTTACTTTCTTTATGAAAGTACAACAAAATAGTGTACTTTTGTAAAAAAAGTATAAAAATCAAAACAAAAGTGAGGAAGAAGTCATGAAAAAGTTATTATTAACGAGTATCGTTGGTTTAGGTTTAGTAGTTGGAAGTGTTAATGCTTCTGAAACAAGAGATGCAACATTTAACATCTATGGTGTTGGTGCAAAGGTTGATGCAAATCATGATAGTTCTGCGGGTGCGGGGATTATGTTTGATAGTGAGGCTATTAAGTTGAAGTTTGAGGGGACGAGTGATTTTTTAAAGACTGGTGCAGTTTTAAAGATTAATCCTTTTAATCCTAACTTATACTTTAAGTTTGGTCTGAATTATCTTAACCAAAAGGTATGGTCTGTAGTAAATACAAGTACAAGAGTAAATCAGTACTCTGGTTCATTTGCAACGGGTTATATGCTTGGTGATAGTTTTTACGGTGAAGTTGGTGGAAGTTATACCAAGTTAAACGGTAAGGTGTTTGGAGATTATGAGATAGTAGATGAAGCTACATCTTTGGGTTACATTGAGTTGGCTAAGAGATGGGAGAGTGGAATTGGTACTATTGATACGACTGCGAATGCTGGTAAGGTTTATCACGAGTTTAGTGATGATGAGGCTAGTTATGGTTTAGGTGTGGAGTATTATCCTATGGATAATGCGAAGTTATCTTATGCTTATCAGTATGAGAAGAACAACATCAACAACATTTACAAGGCTCAGTATAGTTTTGCATTTGTGGAGTACAATGACAACATTTCAAATGATACCTACAAGGTTACGGCAGGTTTAGCTATTGCTTTTGGGGATATGTTTGATATGTCGAGTTATAGAGCTCC
>JALSMB010000017.1 GCA_026988025.1 Candidatus Altimarinota bacterium
TTAATAGGTTTTTATTCTTTTAAAACTTTTCCCAAAGAAGCTAGTCCTGCAATAAATGTTCCATTTTTTACTATTTCTATAGTATACCCATGAGCAGACCCTGAAACTGTTGAAAAACAAGTTGTAGAAAAACTTGAAAATAATTTAGCATCTGTTACTCAAGTTAAGCATATAAATTCAAGCTCTGCTTATAATGTTTGAGTTATTTCAGTAGAGTTTGACAGAAAAAAAGATATTTCGGAAGCTTATAGTGACTTAAATTCAGCTATTGATAAAACTAGGTGAGATTTTCCAGATGAAGTAAGGGAACCCGTGTTGAAAAGAGTAGATGTAACAGATGCTCCTATTTATACTTTTTCAGTTGTTTGACCTTATTTACCTTCTATTTTATATGATAAAATAAGAGATTTAGAAGATAAACTCCAATCTACTCCTTGAGTTAGTGAGGTTGATGTTGTATGATCATATGTTCCATGAGTTAAAATTAAATTTGATTATGATAAGTTATTAAAAAACAATATAAATTTTTCATATGCTATAAATGAAATTCAAACTTATTTAGATAAATTTCCAGCAGATAAAAAAGAAATTGATTGAAATATTTATACTTTTTCTCTTAGAAGTTATCCTGATGATTTTTCTAAAATTTCTGATTATTTATCAAATTTAACTCTTATAAATAAATCTTGAAATACAGTACTACTATGAAATGTTGCAAAAGTAACAACATGACCGTATATGTATAAAAAAGAAACTTATTTAATGAATAAATGAGAAACATATTCCTCTGTAACATATTCTATAAAAAGAGTTCCTTGAACTGATATATTAGAAACAATTGATAATGTAAAAATACTTGTAAAAGAGTATTGATTAACTTATAGTGATGCTAATTATTTTGCTCCACAAAATTTTATAGAAAAGTTATTTTCAAATAATACTGAATTAATAATAAAAAATAAAGATTTAGGAGATTTACAGGTTTATGAAATAAATTCTCAAAAAGAAAAAATAGATTCAACTTACAAAACTTTTATATCAAATTTCCGGCAAACAAGTGTAATTATATTTATTATAATATTGCTTTTTATATGATTTAAAGAGAGTCTTGCTATTTCTATAGTTTTCCCACTTGTTTATTTAATAGCTTTTATTGCTTTAAAGAATTACTGATATACATTTAATAATATAGTGAGTTTTTCTTTAGTACTTACTCTTTGAATAATGGTTGATAACTTAATTGTAGTTATTGAATGATTTGAAGAATGATTAAAAAAATGATTAAAAAAACGGGATGCAGTATGATTTTCTATTAGTTCATATTGGAAACCTATAATTTCATGAAATTTTACTACAATTTCTATGTTTTTACCTATAGGTTTTATGCTTTCAGGGAAAATATGAGATTTTATGAAATATATGCCTGTAACAGTAGATGTTGTACTTATTATTTCGATATTTGTTTCATTAGTTTTTTTACCAGTAGTGTTAACTAGTATGAATTTTAAGGTAAAAGTTGAAACTAAAAATAAATCTATAAATAATAACATAGAAGAAAATAAATTATTTGGAAAATTAAAATCATTTTTTGAACTAACTATAAAAAATTATAAGAAATCTGTATTTAGTTTTATTTTAATATTTTTTATAACTATATTTTTTGCAACACAATTTTTAAAAGCAGATTTTCTACCACCAGTAGATACAAATAATATATATGTAAATCTTAAATTTAATTCAGATACAAAATTAAATGAAAATAGAAAAATAACAGCAAATATAGCTTCAGAAATAGATAAATATTTTAACAAAGAAGAAAATAAATGATTACTTGCTTATCAAAATATAAATATTTGAAATTATAAATCTTTAGATCCTTTAGATAATGTTGTTTATACAAATTGATTTAATCCTGATTTATCATATATAGATTTGAAACTTACAGATAAGGATTTTCAAAGAGATAATAGTTCAATATTGATTTTAGCTGATATTAAAAAACATGTATTAAAGAGTGATTTTTCAGATAAACTTTCTACTATAGAATTTTTTGTACAAAAATCATGACCAAGTTGATGAAAAGATGTTAGTTTTTATCTAGTTTGAAATAAATTAAACGATTTAGTTGAATTTTATGACAAACTTGAACCAAAATTAAAAACTATAAATTGAACATATGATTGGTCTAGTTCTCTTGAATATACAAATTGAAAAACAGATATTACTTGGGATATAGACAAACTCAAACAATTTAATATAACTTCTAAAGAGCTTGATTTACTAGTTGCTAGTTTACAATCTTCTGAAAATTATGAACCAAATGGTATTTTACTTAAAAAATTAGATGATTTTTCATCAGATTTGATAGATGTAAAAGCATTTACAAGACTTAATAATACAAATATTTTAGATATAATGATTCCTTGAAGGGATATTTATTTGAATCAAGTTATAAAATCAGTTAAATTAAATTGAGAAGTTAAAAATCTTAGTCATGTAGATTGAAGTTTAATTTTAAATATATGAGCTTATAAAACAAAACAAACAAGTTTAGGTGAGGTTACTCCTTTAATTGAAGAATATATTTCTGAAATACAAAAAGAAATTCCTAGTGTACATTTAGAATATGCATGAGATGTTGCAGATATGCAAAATTCTATGACTGACTTAATGAAAGCATTTGGTATTTGAATAATTTTGATGTTTTCAGTATTAGTATTACATTTTGGTAATTTTAGACAACCATTTTTAGTACTTTCAGTAATACCATTTTTGTTTATATGAGCTATATTACTTTTAACTATTTCATGATTACCATTTTCATTTCCTGCTCAACTATGAATGTTTGGTCTTATGTGAGTTTGAGTAAATGATGCTATACTTTTAATTGAAAGGTATAATAATGAAAAGAAAGATTTAAGTAAATATAAAAACGATAATGAGCTTATTTTAGATGTAATAAGAGCTAGATTTAAACCAGTTTTATTAACGACTATGACAACTGTTTTATGACTTACTACACTTGCAATAAAAGATGATTTATGGTGAAGTCTTGCAATAGCTTTTATTTGATGACTATTACTTGGTACTTTTATAATTTTAGTTTATATTCCTGCAATGCTTATGTGGGGAAGGGTAAGAAGTGAAAAAAACTAGAGAATTTTAATTTTCTAGTTTTTATAGAATAGTGTTTTATAATAAGAAAAATATGAATGAAATATTACAAATAAATGATTTATCGAAATTAAATTCTTTTCTTTTAAAATATAGAATTGATAATTCTATATATT